>CAYMYD010000088.1:0-1139 GCA_964394535.1 uncultured Propionivibrio sp.
ACGCCGCTGGAAATCGACTTCTACGGCCACGCCAACTCCACGCTGGTCGGCGGAACGCGCATCATCAACGGTATTGGTGGTTCCGGTGACTTCCTGCGCAGCGGCTATCTGAAGATCATGCACACCCCCTCGGTGCGTCCGTCGAAGACCGACCCGCTGGGGATCTGCTGCGTCGTGCCGCACGTCCAGCACGTCGACCACACCGAGCACGACCTTGATGTCGTGGTGACTGACCAAGGTCTGGCCGACCTGCGCGGTCTGGCACCGAAGGATCGCGCCAAATGCATCATCGAAAATTGTGTGCATCCGGTCTACAAGCCGATTCTCACCGAGTATCTGGACATGGCGACCAAAGCCTGTCTGGCGGCCAAGGCCGGCCATGAACCGCAGTTGTGGGATCGCGTCTTCAAGATGCAGCTCAATCTGGCGCAAAACGGCACCATGCGCATCAAGAACTGGGATATCAAGCTCGACCTTTGCGAATAGCCTTTGCTGCCTGCCAACAAAAAGCCCGCGTTGCAGCGGGCTTTTTATTTTCAGGATTTTTTTTCGCTTTTTTCTTTATCGGCCTTTTCGGCAATTTCCCGTGCCGCACGCAGGATGTCGGCTTCAAGAACGACCGTATCGGTTCCGTAGCATTTGATCATTTCGATTTCTTCGATGACCGGCTCTTCCATGCCGTCACCGCAAATTTGGGCTTTCCAGCGAGCCAGCGCGAGATCCTCATCGCTGAGTCCGGTCACCACGCCATCCGGGATTTCCGTGCCGAACTCGACCAGCACTTTGACGACTTCCGTGCGGTTGCCACGTAAAGCCATTGACAGCGGGGAAGTCGGCACGCGGTTGTCAGGCAGATTGGCTTTGGCACCACGCTTCAACAGTTCGCGGACGATATCGGGATACCCCAGAAAACAGGCAATGGCCAGCGGCAGGCCGGGATCGCCCTGACCATCCGCGATTTCAACGCTCACCCCGGCATCCAGGACGGCAATCACCTCGGGCAATTTTCCGCCTCTGATTGCTTTCATCAGCTCGGCATGGGTGCTCACCTCGATTTTTCCTCCGGACAGATTGGGAAACTCAGGGCGATCATTTTAACGCCAGCGCAGGAAAGCACCAAGGACGATTTCCTCAGCGAG
>CAYMYD010000088.1:1239-9249 GCA_964394535.1 uncultured Propionivibrio sp.
TGGGTGCCGAAGGTGGCGTAGTCGGCGCAGCGCAGGGTATCGCCGCCGAAGCGGGCGATCATGTAGTGGAAAGGCGGAATTGCACGGCGCAGACAGGCGAGGCTGGTGGCAAACGGGGAATGGGCGTGCAGGATGGCTTGGGCTTCCGGGCGCGCCGCGTAGATGTCACGATGAATGCGCCATTCGGACGAGGGTTCGCGCAAACCGGCGGGCCGACCGTCATGGTGCATGAACACGATGTCTTCGGGATTTAGCGTGGCGTAAGGCATGCCGCTGGGCGTGATGAGAAAACCCGCTGCGCCGTTCTCGACAGTCCGCACGCTCAGATTGCCGGAGGTGCCGCGATTGAGCCGGGCCGGTTCCATGCCGCGTGCGGCGGCGATCAGTTGCTGGCGCAGATCAGTCATGGGGCTACTCCGGATAGAGGCACCGCAGGCCTTCCGCCGAAGCCGGACAAACGCCGCGTTCGGTGATGATGTGGCAGACAAGGCGTGCCGGGGTGACGTCGAAAGCCGGGTTGCCGACGGCTTCGTCGACGGGAAACTGGCGCAGTGCGGCACTAGCGCCCAAGGTGTCGAGACCATGAACGACACGCAACTCGTCGCCGTGGCGCTCCTCGATGGGAATGCCCGCCCCGTCCGGGCAGGCGAAGTCGATGGTCGAGCGCGGTGCGGCGACCAGGAACGGCACACCGGCCTCGCGGGCCGCCAGTGCCTTGAGGCAGGTCCCCACCTTGTTGGCGACATCGCCGTTGGCGGCAATGCGGTCGGCACCGACGATCACGGCGTCGACCTGCCCGTTCAGCAGCAGCAGCGCGGCGGCATTGTCGGCGATGAGGGTATGGGCGATGCCAAGTTGTTTCAGCTCCCAAGCGGTCAGCAGTCCCTGATTGCGCGGTCGGGTTTCCGAAACCCAGACATGAACGTCGAGCCCGGCGTCAGCCGCCGCGTAAATCGGGGCCAGCGCCGTGCCGTAGTCGATGGTCGCCAGCCAGCCGGCGTTGCAGTGGGTCATCAGATTCAGGCGGGAAGCCTTTTTCGGCAGCGTGCGCAAGTGGTTCAGCCCGTGTTCACCAATGCACCGGCATTGTTCGGCGTCTTCTTCCGCGATGCGGGTGGCTTCCTGCCAGGCCGCCGCAGCGCGCTGCGCGACGGGCAGGGGATGCAACAGGGACTGCATGCGTGCCAGTGCCCAGTGCAGATTGACTGCCGTCGGGCGGGTCGCGCCCAGTTGCGTGACCGCCTCGTTCAATGTGTCATCGCTGGCATCCTGGTGCAGCGCCATGGCTAGCCCGTAGGCGGCAGTAACGCCGATCAACGGTGCGCCACGCACCTGCATGACGCGGATGGCGTGGGCTGCCGCGTCGAGCGAGCGCAGCCGCAACAGACGGTAAGCGTGCGGCAGCGCGGTCTGGTCGATGATGTCTATCGCCAGTTCTTCGGCAACGGGAGTCAGGCTGCGAACAAGTTTGCCCTTGATTTTCATGCTTTGTTTTCCTGTTTCCTTTTCGCCCGTGGATGGGCGGCGTCGTAAATCCTGGCCAGATGCTGGAAGTCGAGATGGGTATAGACCTGCGTCGAAGCGATGCTGCTGTGACCGAGCATTTCCTGCACGGCGCGCAGGTCGCCCGACGATTGCAGGACGTGCGAGGCAAAGGAGTGGCGCAGCATGTGGGGATGCACGCTGCCCGGCAGACCCTGTGCCAAGGCACGCTGTTTCAGTCTTTCCTCGATCACGCGCGGATGGATGCGATGGCCGCGCTGGCCGACAAACAAGGCGGTTTCCTCCGGCGCGGCCATTTCGGCGCGGTGTGTTGCCCAGCGGCCGATGGCTTCTCGCGCCTTGCTGCCGACTGGCACCAGGCGCAGCTTGTTGCGCTTGCCGAGGACGCGTACCTCACCGTCCAGCAATTCCGCCAGCGCAGAAAGGTCGAGTGCCGCCAGTTCCGCAAGGCGCAGGCCGGACGAATAAAACAGTTCGAACATGGCCTGATCACGCAGCTCGGGGGCGGAATCCCCGGTGACATCCAGCAGTCGGTTGGCTTCATCCACGGAGAGTGCACGTGGCAAGGGCTTCGGGCTTTTCGGCGCGCGCACGCCATCGAGTGGATTGGCCGGAACCTCGCCGCGATACATCAGCCAGCGATAAAACCCGCGCCACGCCGAAAGCGTCCGCGCCAGCGAACGTCCGCAGAGGCCGCGTCCATGCAGTTGTGCGATGAAGCGGCGGACATGGTGCGTCTGCAGCGTTTGCAGGCTGAGCGCGGCCTCGCCGATCAGCCGCACGAGTACCTCAAGATCGCGCCGGTAGTTGCTGACCGTATGCGGTGACAGGCGACGCTGCTGCGCCAGTTCGTCGAGGTAGAGCGTGATCATCAGGCGATGCGCAGCACCCGCGCCAGCGCCGCCGAGGCCATTTCACCCAGACGTTCAAGGTAGAGCGTCCCCATCCCGGCGTAGAAGCGCTGCACGTCCTCGCTGCCGAGAGCAATCATGCCGAAGGTGCCACCCCCATTGCGCAGGGCGATCAGCGCCTGCGAACGAATCTGCTTCGCCGCCGCGCCAAACCATGACGAAGTTTCAAAACCGGACGTGGAGCCGCAATAAGGCTGCGTCAGCGTTTCGGCAAAGGCTTGCAGTTCGTCGCTGACGGCAGCGAACTCAGGCAGCTCCGCTGTACCATCGGGACGATCCCACAGGCGCAGGGCAAAGTGCGGAATGGCAAAATCATCACGCAGATGGAAATTCAGGGTGTGGATGACCGCCTGGAAAGTGAGCGCCGAGATCATCGAAACGCCCAGACGATGCATTTTTTCACTGATGGTGTCGTTTTCCTCGCCAAACTGCAGCAATTCCCCCATCTTGCCTTCGAGTTGCCGGTTTTTATCGCGCAGGCTGAGCATTTGCCGCTCGGTAATCGAAATGGTACGCCCGCCGTGTGGGTGAGGAATGGCAATATGCGACAGGATCTCCGCGTTTTCCTCGAAGAACTGCGGGTTGTTCTGGAGATACTGGATGACGTCTTCGGCTTTCATAGTGTTGTAACCTCGCGTGTAAAGTTCGGGTCATTATATAGGGAAGAGGAAAGGGAGAAGAGGCAAGGGCAAAGCCCGCCAAAGTGACTCGCCTCCGGGCATCACATCAAGGAAATCGGATATCCGCCTTGCCATCGCAGCGTCCCGCCCCACATTGGCTCTCCCTTATAATGAGGCACCTTTCATCCTCTGCCGCACCTCTCCATGTTGAAAAATCTGCTGAGTCTTTTTGCTGTTGCCTTGCTGTGGCTGCTGCATTTTCTGCCACTGGCGGTACTGGCCTCGCTGGGGAGCGGGCTGGGGCGACTGCTTTTCCTGTTCGGCAGGGAGCGCAGAAAGATCGTGCAGATCAATCTGGGGCTGTGCTTCCCGGAACTGGACGAACGCGCACAAAATCAACTGGCGCTGGCACATTTTCAGGTGCTTGGACGCAGCCTGCTCGAACGCAGCCTGCTCTGGTGGAGTCCTCAGAAGCGGGTAGATCGGCTGATTCAAGTGGATGGTGCAGAAAAAATCAGCGCCCTGCTACAGGCGGGAAAACCCGTCATCCTGCTGGCGCCCCATTTTGTTGGGCTGGATGCTGGAGGCGTCGGGATTGCCATGCGCTTTGATTCGGTCAGCCTTTATGCGGAACAATCCAGCCCTGTTTTTGACCACCTGCTGCTCAAGGGACGCAAGCGCTTCGGTAATCAACTGCTGCTTTCACGCCAGGACGGGATTCGAGCCAGCATCAAGGCGATGAAGTCAGGACGCCCGTTTTATTACCTGCCGGATGTAAGCGGCCGCCGCCGTGACTCAGTTTTCGTTCCTTTTTTCGGTGTTCCGACGGCGACCGTCTCCGCCATTCCCCGTCTGGCGCGGGCGACCGGCGCCGTGCTGGTGCCATGCATCACCCGGATGCTTCCGGGAGGACAAGGCTATCGGGTCGAAATTGGAACGCCCTGGACGGACTACCCCTCCGATGACCTCACGGTCGATGTGGCGCGCATCAATGCCTGCATCGAAGCGGCGGTCCGCACCATGCCCGAGCAGTACCTATGGGTGCATCGGCGCTTCAAGAAACAGCCACACGGCACCAAGGCGCCTTACTGAGGACCTCTCCGCTGAACCGATCGTGCCACAACATTACGCCAGAGTCTGCGTGCCTGACTATTCAGGCGAGACAAACCAAGGTAGCTTTTGAGAAAGTACAGCCTGTCGGTCAGGGTCCATATCCCCGGTAACGCATAGTGGGCGAGAGAATACAGATCGCGGGCGGCGCAACGCTCCCGGGAAATGTGCCAATGGGCTTTTTCCAGATCAATGACCCGAGCCTCGACAGCCCCTCCAGGATTCACCTTGATGAAAACATGCTTCGGAAAAAAGCAACCATGCCGTATCCGGTGCTTGTGCAGACTATGCAACAGGGAGGCGGTCGCTTCGATGATGCGCCGCTTTTCGGTACGGGAAGGCAGTCCGTTGCGCAACCATTGCTGCTCCTGATCAGCCAGTGAGATAAAACCAGTCAGTTCGGCTGTCACCAGAATGGCGCGCTGCTGCTGACCCTGCCCCCGTTGCGCGAAATAAACCACCTCCAGCGTCGGCACCGAAAGCGCACGGTAGCGCATGATGTGCTCGTACTCCCGCAGAAAAGTCGAAATTCCGTACAGCGGGTGGCGTAGTGATCGGGCGCAATGATTTTCCTGACGTTTCAGGAAAATGCCCGTTTTTCCGCCATTGGGCAAGTCCAGTTCGCAGCGCGACACGCCACTCCAGCCACCACGACGTTTGTTAGGCGGCTCGAACCAATCATCTGTCAGTGTCCAAAACGCTTCGAAATCGGTCAGGCCATTGTGCGCAAGAATATCCCGCCAACCTTTATCAATATAGTCTTCCATCTTTCACCCAGTCGCGGAACACAAATACGTCGAGGAGAACGACACATCCGGACTTCCCTGCAAAGAGGGGGATTCTAAAGACATTTTTCCACGAATGGTATGCTCAACAACACAACAAGCCCACTGAATACAGCATCGATGAAGGTATACTCGCTGCTTTAAAATCCTGACAAGCTCGAATCTGCGCAGGCCATGACGCCACACAACGATGGCGTGTCATCGCCTGCCACTGGAAATTTTATGTCTCCTCACGTTTCTTCTGTACAAAAGACGGATTGGGCAGCCTTGGGAATCGCCTATCTGTTTTTCTGGTATTTCTCAGGTATCCACCACCTGCTTTTACAACTGACCGGACAGACAATCTTTTTTGGCTTCCGTCAGTCGATCATCGTCAGTACGCTATGGCTGGTTCCGCTCCTGCTCTGGCCCAATCAGGGCAAAGCCATTGCGCGGTTGATTGGCCTGATTCTCTGGCTTACCTCCCTGGCCAGTTTGGGTTATTTCTTCATCTACTGGCAGGAGTTTTCACAAAGCGTCATCTTCATCATCTTTGAAACCAACGTTGCCGAAGCCGGGGAATACGTCGCGCAATACTTCAAATGGTGGATGCTGCCAGCCTTTCTTGCTTACACCGGCGGTGCCTATTTCCTCTGGCGACGGGTGCGCAAGATCACCATGCCCCGTCGCAACGCCTGGGTGCTAAGTACGCTGATCCTATTAACCCTGTTTGCCTATCCCAATCTGAAGCTGATTCGTAATCAGTCCTTCAATTTGCCATCCTTTGTTGAATCCATCGAAAAGCGAATGGAACCAGCCACGCCATGGCAACTTGTCTTCGGCTATACGCAATACCGCAAGCAATTATCGGCGGTCACGGATCTGCTCGAGAAGAATCAACAGCTGCCACCGCTGACGAATCTGCAGAATGCCTATCAGGATGTGCCGGCAACCCTGGTGCTGGTCATCGGCGAATCGACCAACCGGCAACATATGAGCCTCTACGGCTACCCGCGTAAGACATCGCCCGGTCTCGATGCGCTGCGCCATGAACTGCAGGTGTTCGAGCACGTCTATGCGCCGCGTCCCTATACCATAGAGGTCATGCAACAGGTGCTCAGTTTTGCCGATCAGCAGAACCCGGATTTGTATCTGACCCGGCCATCACTGATCAATCTGATGAAGCAGGCCGGTTACAAGAGTTTCTGGATCACCAACCAGCAGACAATGACCAAGCGCAACACCATGCTGACCAGCTTTTCGCGCCAGGCCGACGAACAGGTTTATCTCAATAACAGCCGTGCCCAGAATTCTGCGGAATACGACATGGATGTCGTCGAACCATTCAAGCGCGCACTGGCCGACCCGGCCAAACACAAGCTGATCATTGTGCATCTGCTCGGCACGCACATGAAATACGAATACCGTTTCCCGCCGGAGTTTGCCGTATTCAAGGACGGTTCCGGGCTTCCCGACTGGGTGAGCAAGGAACAGCAGGGCATCATCAACGATTACGACAATGCGGTGCTTTACAACGACAAGGTGATGACGACGCTGATCGAGAGCATGCGCCAAGCCAAAACTCACGGCTTCATGGTGTATTTCTCCGACCACGGTGAAGATGTCTTCGATTCCGGAGAGCACAATGTTCTCGGAAGAAACGAGGGGAAACCGACCATCCCGATGTACGCCGTTCCCTTCTTTCTGTGGATGACAGACTCATGGCGTGCAACAGACCCACGGGATTTCAGCACTTTCCTCGATCGCCCTTATGGCAACTCGCACTTCATTTACACCTGGTCTGATCTGGCCGGTCTGAGCTACGACGGCTTCGAACCCGAAAAGAGCCTGGTATCCGGTAAATTCAAGGAAATGCCGGTATGGATCGGCGATCCGGCCAACCCCAAAGGCCTGATCGACCTGCGAAAAATGCTGCCTGGAAAACCGTAGCCAGGACGCAGATTCGAAACAAAACGCGTAACAGGGTAAACTCTCCATGAATATCGTTATTTACCCCTTCCCGACAATACTTTAAGAAACGAAAAACACCTTGGCTCTGACAATTCTCGGACTCTCCGGCGCGCTGACGCATGACCCGTCGGCCGCACTTTACATCGACGGCAAGCTGATCGCTGCTGCCGAAGAAGAACGCTTCGTGCGCGACAAGCACGCCAAGGGCCGCATGCCCTACGAGGCGGCGAAATTCTGTCTGGATTTCGCCGGACTGAAACCCGCCGACGTCGATGCCGTCGCCATTCCCTATGCGCCGATCAGCCTGTCCGGGAAGGCACGCTGGCACTACGCCAGGCGCTACCTCTACGCGCCTGACCGTTCTCTCGACGCCATCTTCACTGGCAATCGACGCTTTTATCGTTACAAACAGCGGATCGAGTGGTGTCTCATGCAGCTTGGCTTCGACCTCAAAAAGGTCGAGATCGTCCCGGTCGAGCATCATCTGGCGCATGCTTCCAGTGCCTATCACTGCTCGGGTTTCACGGAAAAAACCGCGATTCTCGGCATTGACGGCAAGGGCGAATACGCAACCACCTTCTTCGGCTACGGCGAAAACGGAAAAATCCACAAGATCAAGGAATTTTACGATCCGGACTCACTCGGCGGCCTGTACGGCGCACTGACCGAATATCTCGGCTTCGAAATGCTCGATGGTGAGTACAAAGTGATGGGCATGGCCCCGTACGGCGACCCGGACAAATATGACTTCTCCCGCCTAGCGCGTTTCGAAAACGGTGAACTAGTGGTCAATACCGATTACGTCAACGTGATCGGTCTGCGCCGCTATAAAGAGAAAGGCAAGGGTTTCTACTTTTCACCCAAGCTCATTGAATGGCTGGGGCCGAAGCGTGAAGGCGATATCGCCGATGATCCTTACATCCATTACGCGGCGAGCATCCAGAAGCTGTTCGAGGAACTCTCCTTGCAGATGATCGATTACTACCTTGGCGATATCCTGAAGGAAACCGGCAAGCTGGCCTTTGCCGGTGGCAGTGCGCTTAACGTCAAGCTCAACCAGAAAATCATTGCCCGCCCGGATGTCAAGGAACTCTTCGTGCAACCGGCGTCCAGCGATGCGGGAACAGCAGT
>CAYMYD010000089.1:0-6125 GCA_964394535.1 uncultured Propionivibrio sp.
CTCTTACCTCGCCGTTTCACCCTTGCCGTCCCGGGTTTCCCCGGTCTTGGGCGGTTTGCTTTCTGTTGCACTTTCCGTCACCTCACGGTGCCCGGCCGTTAGCCGGCATCCTGCTCTGTGAAGCCCGGACTTTCCTCCCCGTACTTAAAGTACGCAGCGGTTGCCTGACCGACTTCCCGCCGCAATTATACGCTGCGCCGCGTGTTATCAGCGGTTTGCAGCAGGCGCAGCATCCGGCGCGGCGGTGGGTTTGGGCGCGGGCGTGAAGACCAGCGTCTCGCCGCGCATCTCGAAGGTGCCGACATGCTCGCCGAGGTTTTCAGAATAATTCTTGTCGAGCGGGGCAAATCCTTCGCATTCACGGGTTTCCGTGACGAACAGGCGACGATTCTGGCGGATGATCCAGGCGTTGTTCCCCGGCGAAAAGATTTCGACCTTGGCATTGAGCGGAGCCTTCGGCATGGCGTGGCGGCGCATGCAGTCCGGCATGCGTGCGGCGATGATCGCGTACTCGGCCGTTTTTTCCCAGGGGAAGGTCGTCACGCGGACCAGGGTCAGGGCATGATCGCGGCCATTGATCTCATATCGGACGCGCTGGTCGGTGCAGGCGACGAGCAGCGGAATCAGCAGCAGGAACAGAAATCGGGTCGGCATCGCAGGCTTCGCTGAAAGAGGAGGATTGAGATGAACACAAGGCCTTTGCGCAGGAGTTTAACGAACTGGATTCCGGTGGTCAAAACTTAGCGTTTTCCTTTCAGGCTGAGCGCCTGCTCGTACAGGGCATTCTTTCCGGCTCCGGTGATGGCGTGGGCGAGTTTCGCTGCCTGCTTGACCGGCAGTTCCTCGTCGAGCAGCAGGCGCAGCACCCGCTCACCCTCGTTCTTGTCGGCGGTGGCAGGGGCGCCGGAAAGCAGCAGAACAAATTCGCCGCGCTGGCGGTTGCTGTCGGCCTGCAGCCAGTCCAGGGCTTCGCCCAGTGAACAGGTGTGGATCGTTTCGAACAGCTTGGTCAGTTCGCGCGCCAGCACCAGAGTGCGCTGCGGGCCGAAAACCTGCGCCAGCGCGGTGACGGTTTCAAGAATACGGTGCGGTGCTTCGTAGAAAATCAGGGCGTAGGGCAGATCAAGCAATTCGCGCAGGGCGGTTTCGCGTTGTCCGGCCTTGGCCGGCAGAAAGCCGTAGAACAGGAAGTGCGCTTCGCTCAGCCCGGCAGCGGAGAGCGCGGTAATTGCGGCACAGGCGCCGGGCAGCGGTACGACGCGGAAACCGGCGGCACGCACCTGCGCCACCAGTCGGGTGCCGGGGTCGGAGACGCCGGGGGTGCCGGCGTCGCTAATGAGCGCCACGCTTTCCCCGGCCTGCAGCCGGGCGATGACCTGTTGGGCGGCGGCTTCCTCGTTGTGTTCGTGCGCAGGCAACAGGCGGGCGTTACTGCTGTAGTGGCGAAGCAGCGGTGCGCTGTGGCGCGTGTCCTCGGCGGCGATCCAGTCGACCTGGCGCAGCACTTCGACGGCGCGGTGCGTGATGTCGGCGAGATTTCCGAGCGGGGTCGGCACCACATATAATGCGGGGGATTCTTCCGTCATGGCAATCACAGATTTGATGAGCAGCAAAGATACCACGAGCCGTACCGGGCAGGACGCCGAAAATCAGGCCGCGCAGTTTCTGGCAGGCCAGGGGATGGTGCTCGTGGCACGCAATTATCGCTGTCGGGGCGGCGAAATCGACCTCATCTGTCGCGACGGCAAGGTGCTGGTCTTCGTCGAAGTGCGTCTGCGGCGCAGCAGCGGATTCGGTGGCGCTGCGGCCAGCATCACCCTGAGCAAGCAGCGTCGTCTGACCCTGGCGGCCGAGCACTACCTGCAAAAGCAGGGCTGCTCGCACTGCGCCTGTCGCTTTGATTGCGTGCTGCTCGATGGCCAGTCAATCGAATGGGTTCGCGATGCGTTTTCTGCTGTTTAGCCTGCTGCTGTGCGCTGCCCTGATGGGGAGTCCGGCACTGGCCGAGACGATCCGGGTGCTGGTGCAGCGCTCACCGCTGGCCGGCAGCCAGTATTACGCGGCGAATGCCGTCTGGACGCGGATCCGGGTCGGCGACCGGCTGACCTTGGTGCGTGAAGCTGACAATCGTCATGACCGCCGTGCCGTGCGTGTCGAGTGGCAGGGGCAGCAACTGGGCTATGTTCCGCGCGCCGAAAACCGTGCCGTGTCGCACGCACTGGACGCCGGAGAGCGGCTCGAAGGCCGTGTCCTGCACCTGCGTGACGATCCTGATCCATGGCGCCGTGTCGAATTCGAAGTCTACCTGGTGCTTTGACAGGGCGTGTTTTCATATGGAGCGTTTGCTTTACTTTTCACTGCTTTTCTTGCAACGCCTTTTCCTTCTCTCCTGACGGCGATGTTAGACTAGCGCCTGCTTATCCATTTTGTGACCGATTTATGGACCTGATTTCGCGTATTTCCCGACACTTCAGCGATAGTGCGCAGACCAAGCTGGAGGCGGTCGAGTTGCTGGCAGCCCCAATCGCCCAGGCAGCGGAAATGATGGTCGCCAGCCTGGTTGGCAATGGCCGGATTCTTGCCTGCGGCAATGGTGGCTCGGCAGCGGATGCCCAGCATTTTGCAGCCGAACTGGTGGGGCGTTTCGAGATGGAGCGTCAGGGACTGGCCGCCATCGCCCTGACAACCGACAGTTCGATCATGACGGCCGTTGCCAACGATTATGGTTTTACGACGGTCTTCGAGCGCCAGGTGCGTGCATTGGGGCAGTCGGGTGATGTGCTGCTGGCCATTTCTACCTCGGGCAATTCGCCGAGCATCGTCGAGGCGATCCGTGCGGCCCACGATAACGAAATGTCCGTGGTCGCGCTGACCGGCAAAGGTGGGGGAAAGATCGGCGAAATCCTGCGCGATACCGATGTGCACATTTGCGTTCCGGCGGAGCGGACGGCGCGTATCCAGGAAGTGCATCTCTTGACGGTACACTGTCTGTGTGATGCGATTGATTGCATGTTATTGGGAGTTGATGAATGAAAAAGAAACTGCTTGCCGCCCTGATTCTTGGCATTACCGTGCTGCCGGCCTTGCAGGGGTGTTTTCCGGTGGTGGCTGCCGGCGTGACGACCGGCGTTCTGGCCGTGGTTGATCGCCGTTCGGTCGGTACCCAGACCGAGGACGAAACCATCGAGTGGAAAGCCAGAGCCCGTGTCGGCGAAAAGCTGAAAAACAACACGCACTTCAACTTCACCAGCTATAACCGTCGCGTCCTGATTTCCGGCGAGGTGCCGTCCGCCGAGGTCAAGGCCGAAGCGGAGCGCATTGTGGCGGCCGTGCCCAATGTGCAGGGGGTCTATAACGAACTGATCGTTGGCCCGGTCAGCTCCTTCCCGGATCGCAGCAATGATTCCTTCATCACCTCCAAGGTCAAGAGCCGTTCTCTGGACAATGCCAAATTCAGCGCGGTGCATCTCAAGGTGGTGACCGAGGCGGGTACCGCGTTCCTGATGGGGCTGCTGACGCAGACCGAAGCCAACGCGGCGATCGACGTGGCGCGCACCACGTCAGGTGTCAGGAAAGTGGTCAATCTGATCGAGATCATCACGCCGGCCAAGGCCCGGGAGCTTGATCTTTCGCAGCAGTCGTCCAACAAGGCGCCGGTGGAGAACAAGAACCCCTGAAGCTTGTAGTAGCATTGCATGCCGTGTTGCAAGATGAGCAGTGCGTGCCGTGACGAGTTTTTAATTGATCACATGAACCCTTGATGAATCCTCAGCCAACAACGCGACTGATCGCTATTCCGGATTTGCAATGCGGCCTGGATCTGCTTGCCTGTTTGCCACTGGCCAATCCGCCAGAGGCGCTGGAAGGACTGGAGCAATTTTTCGATAGCCTGGTGCAGGTGCCTTTTGACACCGACTTCTATCTTGAGCTGCTCGAACAGTCGCGGGTTCCCCTGTGTTTTGTTACCGAGGAGCTGGCACGCCGTTACATCGGCAAGCCCTTGCCGCTCGGCGAGAGCGAAGCGGGATTTTTCCGCCGCGTGTCGACCCTCTGGAAGAAAGTTCTTTTTGCCTACAGCCGTTGCGTGCGGGGTGAAACGGCCCGCAAGCCGGAAGTGATCCATGAACGCCTGGCGTTGGTGCTGCATCGTTGCATTTATTACGCCGGAATGCTGATGGTTGAACATCATCGTACCCGGCACGAATTGCCACCAGGGTTGTGGAAAGCGGTCAACAGCTATTATGAGTGTGCCGAAACCTATGCGGTGCACCTCTTTCCGGTCATCGACTCGTTGGCCTCGCAGGAGGAGGGAACCCATTGTTCCGCCGCCTTTCTCAGTCTGCTGTTGACCGAACTGGCGTCGCCTTACAGCCTGTCGACGCGCAATCAGAATCTGGTGCGCCGCTGGTCCGAGCGCTGGTCCTACCTGCTGTCCCTGCAGCTAATTCCCGAGGAAGTGCCAATCCCGGAGTGTGTCATCGATCTGCGCCAGGATATCGCCCTTTGTACGGGCAACGAGTCGCTGCAAAGAACTCATTTGCGTCAACTGGATACGACGCAACTGGCACAGCATCTTGAACAGTTGAACGAGAAACTACGGAATAAAACGCCACCGGCGGAAATCGGGCTGGGAGAGGACTGCTCGGTCGACCAGTGTCGGCGGCTGCTCGCGAAAATCATCAATCCCTGGTTGCAGATCCGTGCGCCGCGCAAGCACCGGCGCCGTTCGGCGGATGGTGTTGCGACCGTGTGCACGGATTTCGAGGCCGTTCACTATCTGATTTCCAGTGGAATTTCTTCTGTCCTGCCGGTTCCCAGGGAGGATGAAGCCTTGCAGTTCTGTCGGGAGCAGGCCGATTTCACGATCAACCGCTGGAACATCACCAATCAGTCGGTGAATGGCTTCCGTCTTGTACGACAGAATCCGGGCAAGCCGGTCATGCACGGGCAGTTGATCGCGATCCGAACCCATGAGGGTGAGCCCTTCCTGCTCGGCAGCATCAACTGGCTGATGCAGGAAAACAGTGGTCGGCTGGTCGTTGGTGCCGAAATCTTTGCCGGACTGCCGCAGGCGATCGCCTTGCGACCCCAGGCCAGCGTCGCCGGCGGGCCGTATCGCCGCGCCTTTTTGCTGCCAGCGATTCCGGCGATCGGCAGCAAGGAATCCCTGCTGTTGCCTCTGGGCTGGTATCGCCAGCAGCGGGTTCTTGAAATCCGCTCCAATACCCGCGGAAACCCCAAGCCGATCGGACTGGGGCGTTTGCTCAATGAGGGTTCCGATTTTGAGCGCGCGCGTTTTGCCGAAGCCAAAGTGAATGAGTGAATACCCCCGAAGGTGTGCTGCTGATGTCTGACTTCCCCTACCCTGCATTCGAGAACAGGATTGTCGCCCCCACGCAACTGGTGGAGCGGTTGTCCTTGCTGCCACGTCCGCTGGTGTTTACCAATGGCTGCTTCGACATCCTGCACCGGGGGCATGTCACCCTGCTGGCACAGGCGCGGGCACAGGGGGCGTCGATGGTCGTGGCGCTCAATAGCGATGCTTCGGTGCGGCGACTGGGCAAGGGGGACGATCGTCCGGTCAATCCGCTGGCGGATCGCCTGGCGGTGATTGCTGCGCTCGAATGCGTGTCGCTGGTGACCTGGTTTGACGAAGATACCCCGCTGCAACGCATCCTCGAATGTCGCCCGGAGGTGCTGGTCAAAGGCGGTGACTGGCCGGTGGAAAAGATCGTCGGTCATCGTGAAGTTGCGGGCTGGGGCGGTGTCACGCGCTCGATTCCCTTCATCCACCAGACCTCGACGACCTCGCTGCTGGACAAAATTCGCCGCCTGTAGGTTGGGCATTTGCCAAGAGGCCAGCATGAAAAAGGTTTACATCATCCATACCAGCCTGGTCACGCTGGCCGAACTCAACGCGCTGTTTGCCGAGCTGGTGCCGGAGGTCAGGGTGCACAATCTGGTCGACGACAGCCTGCTGCACGATGTCATGCAGCACGGCGGCCTGACGGAAAAAGTCATCAGCCGGATGTGTGCCTATGTCCAGGCGGCAGCCAGTAACGGGGCCGATCTGATTTTCAATCAGTGTTCTTCGGTCGGCGAGGCTGCGGACATTGCCGCACAAC
>CAYMYD010000089.1:6225-9060 GCA_964394535.1 uncultured Propionivibrio sp.
GAGTGCGACGTGATCGTCCTCGCCCAGGGCAGCATGGCGGCGCTGCTGCCGGAACTGGCAGGAATCCGCAAGCCTGTCCTGACCAGTCCGCGACTGGCGGTGGAGCGCGCGCGGGAGATGCTGCGCGCCTGATCCGCCGCCGGCTTACAGCTTGGCTTCGACCCAGGCTTTGACCGAGGCCAGCGCGTCGGGCAGTTTTTCCGGTTCGGTGCCGCCCGCCTGCGCCATGTCGGGACGTCCGCCGCCCTTGCCGCCGACCTGCTGGGCGACGAAGTTGGCCAGTTCGCCCGCCTTGAGCTTGCCGATGAGATCCTTGGTGACGCAGGCGACCAGCGTGACCCGGCCACCATCGGTCGAGGCCAGCACAATGACGGCGCTGCCCAGCTTGTCACGCAGCTTGTCGATGGTCGTACGCAGGGCCTCGGCGTCAGCATCTTCCAGCGCTGCCGCGAGGAGCCGAACTCCCTTCACGTCAAGCGCCTGTTTCGCCAGGGCTTCACCTTGCGAGGCGACCTGTTTGGCCTTCAGGAGGGTGATCTGCCGCTCAAGCTGGCGCACTTGGTCGAGAATCGAATAAACCCGTGCATGCACGTCGTTCGGTTGTACCTTGAGCGTCCCGGCGACACCGCCGAGCGCAGTTTCCATACCCTGCACGTAGGAGAGGGCGATATCGCCGGTAATCGCCTCGACGCGGCGAATTCCCGCCGCCACACCGCCTTCGGCGGCAATCGAGAAGATGCCGATGTCGCCGGTGCGCTTGACGTGGGTGCCGCCGCACAGTTCACACGAGGAGCCGATATTGACCACGCGCACCTCGTCACCGTATTTTTCGCCGAAGAGCATCATTGCGCCGGTTTTCTGCGCCTCCTCGATCGGCATCACGCGCAACTGGCAATCGACGTTTTCGAGGATTTCGGCGTTGACGATATTCTCGACGCGGCGGATTTCCTCGTCGGACAGCGGACGGTTATGCACGAAGTCAAAGCGCGTCTTGTCCGGATCGACCTGTGAGCCTTTCTGCTGCACATGATCACCAAGCACCTCGCGCAGCGCCTTGTGCATCAGGTGCGTGGCCGAGTGGTTGCGCATGGTGCGCTTGCGCGCCAGCGCATCAACCTTGGCGCTGACGGTCTCGCCCACTGCCAGTCGGCCGGTTTTCAGCACGCCATGATGGCCGAAGACGGCTGCCTGGATTTTTTGCGTATCCTCGACGGCAAAGATGCCGTGGGCCGACTGCAGGATGCCGCGATCACCCACTTGGCCGCCTGCTTCAGCGTAGAAAGGCGTTTCGTCGAGGATGACGGTGCCGCTGTCGCCTTCGCCGAGTTCCTGGACTGGCGTCGCATCCTTGTACAGTGCCAGCACCTTGGCCTTGCATTCAAGCGTCTCATAGCCGTGGAAGCCGGTTTCCGGGCCGCTGTATTCGAGCGTCACGGCCATCTTGAATTTGCCGGCGGCGCGTGCCTGTTCCTTCTGGCGCTTCATCGCCGCCTCGAAACCGGCGGCATCGACGGTCACGTTGCGTTCGCGGCAGATGTCGGCGGTGAGGTCGAGCGGGAAACCGAAGGTATCGTGCAGCTTGAATGCCGTTTCGCCGTTGAACACCCCCTTGCCGCCCATCGTTGCCAATTCGTCTTCGAGAATGGCCATGCCGTTTTCGATGGTGGCGAAGAAACGCTCTTCTTCCAGCTTGAGTGCCTCGACGATGCGCTTTTCACCACTGACGAGTTCCGGATAGGCGCTGCCCATTTCGGCCACCAGATCCGGCACCAGACGATGGAAGAAGGGGGTGCGCGCACCGAGCTTGTAGCCGTGGCGGATGGCGCGACGGATGATGCGGCGCAACACGAAGCCGCGCCCTTCATTGCCGGGGATGACACCGTCGGCAAGCAGGAAGGCGCAGGCGCGGATATGGTCGGCAAGCACGCGCAGCGACGGGCTGTTCATGTCTGCGCCGGAAGTTTCGCGTGCAGCGGCCTTGACCAGGTTGGCCAAGAGGTCAATGTCGTAATTGCTGTTGACGTGTTGCAGCACGGCAGTGATGCGCTCCAGCCCCATGCCGGTATCGACCGAAGGCTTGGGTAGCGGATGCATGACGCCAGCCTCGTCGCGGTTGAACTGCATGAACACGTTATTCCAGATTTCGATGTAGCGGTCACCATCTTCGTCGGGTGAACCGGGAGGGCCGCCGGGGATGTGTTCGCCGTGATCGTAGAAAATCTCCGAGCAGGGGCCACAAGGGCCGGTGTCGCCCATCATCCAGAAGTTGTCGGACGCGTAGCGCGCGCCCTTGTTGTCGCCGATACGCACGATGCGTTCGGCAGGAATGCCGATGGTCTGGTGCCAGATGTCGTAGGCTTCGTCGTCCTCGGCATAGACCGTCACCCACAGGCGCTCCGGCGGCAGCTTGAAAACCTCGGTGAGGAGTTCCCACGCATAGATCAGCGCATCGCGCTTGAAATAATCGCCAAAGGAGAAGTTTCCCAGCATTTCGAAGAAGGTGTGGTGCCGGGCGGTGTAGCCGACGTTCTCCAGATCGTTGTGTTTGCCACCGGCGCGGACGCATTTCTGCGAAGTCGTTGCCCGCTGGTAGGGGCGCTTGTCGAAGCCGAGAAAAACATCCTTGAACTGGTTCATCCCGGCGTTGGTAAACAACAGGGTCGGGTCGTCATGCGGCACCAGCGAACTGGAGGCAACGATCTGGTGACCCTTGGATTCGAAGAATTTGAGGAATTTTTCGCGGATTTCGGCGCTTTTCATTGGTAATGACCCCGGCTGAAGCAGATTTCAGAGAGGCGGCATTCTATCACCTAAGCCGGAGGGGCAGGGGAATCA
>CAYMYD010000090.1:0-1951 GCA_964394535.1 uncultured Propionivibrio sp.
TCGTCCCGCCCACGCTCAAGGTCGCCGGAAATCAGCTGCCGGTTGAAACCCTGAGCAATATCGACTTCATGGCCCGGCGCATGCTCAAGGACCAGATGCCGGGCATCCTGCTGCGCACGGTCATTCGCGCCGTTGTCAAATCCGTCGCGCAGGAACAGGCCAACAAAGGCGGTGTGGTGCTTGGTCTGGCGGCAAACATCGCCAGCGCCGTCAGCGAACAGGCCGATGACCGGAGCTGGCGCACCCTGCCCGAGCGCATTTCGATCGCCCGCGCCACTCTGCCGCAAGGCACGCAGAGCATCGAGTTCCAGACCGGATCGGGAAGCTTCAAGAAAGAAGTCGAAATCAGCCAGCGCTTCACCATCATCCCGGTACGCCTCACCGGCGGTGCTGTCTACGTGGGCCAACCAAACACCCCAGGATACGTTGCTCCTGTAGTTGCCGCACCGGAGCCTGAAATCAAACCCAAGCGCCCGGTCAAAAAGCCACCGGTCAAAAAGCCGCCCGTAAAAAAACCGGAGCAAGCGACTCAGTAAGTGACGCCATCCACTCCCCCAACTCTGGAGAACCCCATGAAACGCCTGATTATTCTGGCCTGCTGCCTGCTCGGTCTGGCCGGTCAACTGGCAACGGCCGCCGAACGCCGTGTTGCGCTGGTCATTGGTAATAACAACTATCAGAACCTCCCTGCACTGCAAAAAGCGGTCAATGACGCCAATGCCGTCGCTGCCGAACTCAAAAAGATCGGTTTCGAGGTCGCTTCGTACAACGACATCGGCCAGAAGAAAATGAACCAGGCGATCAACGAGTTCGCCCAGAACGTCTCCGGCGGCGGTATCGGCGTTTTCTTCTACGCCGGACACGGGGTACAGATCGACAACCAGAATTACCTGATTCCGGTGGACATGGACTCCCCGAAAGACGCCGCCGATGTCGGCGATCAGGCGATCAGCATCCCGCGCCTGCAAGACAAGCTGGCCGACGCCAAGGCTCGTTACACGCTGCTGGTGCTCGACGCCTGCCGCAACAACCCGCTGCCGAAGAAGGCCGGGCGCTCGATTGGTCACACGCGCGGCCTGGCGATGACCCACTCGCCCAGCGGCCAGACCGTGCTCTACTCCGCCGGTGCCAATCAGGAAGCGCTTGACGCACTTGATGAGAAAGACAAAAACCCCAACGGCCTGTTTACCCGCGAGTTCCTGCCGATGATTTCGCAACCCGGCATCAGCGTGACCGACGCCCTCAAGAAGACCCGTTCCGTCGTCAAGCAGAAAGCCAAATCGGTCAATCACGAGCAGGACCCGGCCATTTACGACCAGTCCGACGGCGATTTCTACTTTGTCGCCGCCCCCACCCGACTGGCTGCAGCCCCCAGCGGCAAGGGCGCAACGACCACCACCGTGGTACAGACGGTTGACCCGAAAGCCGTGGAACTCTCGTTCTGGGACAGCATCAAGGACAGCAAGCAGCCGGACGATTTCCGTGACTATCTGGCCAAATACCCGGACGGCCAGTTTGCCGGTCTGGCCAACCGCCGCATCGCCACGCTGAGCCAGGGAAGCGCCGTCACCCGTGACACGACCCAGCCTGCCGTCACCCAGGCTCCCCAGCCGGTTGCCATGGCCGCCCCCACCGCAGCGCCGACCAAGGAAAGCAAGATCGAGGAACAGGGCAAGATGAACAACCTGAAAGTCACCGATCTGCGCGCCACCAAACGCGACAATCTGTTGCGCGTCCAGGCCGAGGTGAGCAACACCAGCAACAGCAACCAGCAACTCTATTACCGCTTCAAGTGGCTCGATCAGGATGGCTTCACCGTCTGGGACGAAGAACCATGGAAGCCGGTGATCGTCTATGGCTCGCAAAAGCAGACGATCAGCGTCGTCGCCCCGACCTTCAAGGCCACCGACTTCCGCCTGATCCTGCAAAGCCCGGACAACAGCGGACAACC
>CAYMYD010000090.1:2051-9040 GCA_964394535.1 uncultured Propionivibrio sp.
TCAAGGCCACCGACTTCCGCCTGATCCTGCAAAGCCCGGACAACAGCGGACAACCATAAGCATCAGCCACTAACCACTGCCCCATCACCAACGTAACAACTCACCTCAGGAGATATTTTTATGAGCACCCCAATTCACACGGATCGCCGCGTTCACCTCTTGGCCGGCCTGATGATGCTGGCGCTGGCCGGATGCCAGACCACCTCCCCGACCGTCGGCGGCGGCGGTGATGTCAGCTACGGCGACGCCAAGGCGGTTGAAACCGTGACCACCGATCTCGGCTCGACCGACATCCAGATGATCTCGGAAAAAATGACCCAGTCGCTGATCCAGCACCCGGTCGTACAAGGCCTGATCAAGAAACGCGGCCTGATGATGGCCTCCCCGGTGCAGAACAAGACCAGCGAATACTTCGACACCAAACTGATTACCGACACCGTGCTGACGCAACTGCAGAAGAACGGCGTGCGCTACGTCATCGAAGCCGACAACATGCAGAACCAGACAGACGAACTGCGCCGCCAGAACCAGTCCGGCCTGTATGCCAAAAACAAGTCGGTGAAGATGGGCAAGATGCAAGGTGCCCAGTACCGTCTGGACGGCAGCATCTCGTCGATCGTCAAGAAAGGCAGCAACATCAAGGATGTTTATTACAAGATGAATCTGCGCCTCATTGAAATCGAGACCGGCATTGTCGAATGGTCGGACGAAAAAGACATCCGCAAGACGGCCAAGCGCTGATTTTCGAGACGGCTACCAGGAGAATCTGAAGTGACTATCCCATGGGTTTCCCGTGCCAGCGTGCTGGCTTTTATCAGCTGTTTCTGCCTGACGGCCTTCGCCGCACCGAAAGCGCCCAGGGTAGCCGTAACCGACCTGGCCTATGAAGAGCGTGTCAGCGAGTACTTCCGCACCGTATCGGCGTCGGAAAAATCCTCGCTGCGCGCCTCGGGCCGGGAAAGCGAACGCGATAGCGACCGTTCCTACTCGCGCCGTAGCAGCGGCTCGACCAACGCCAAATCGGAAAGCAGCTATTACGAGTCCGAAGGGGTGTATAGCTATATTGATCGCGGCGAGATGCGCAAATTCACCGCCGACATCAAGGGCAGCATCCTCAAGGAAAAGCTCTTCGAACTGGTGCAGGGGCGCCCGTTTGCCGCCAAAAACACCGAAAAGCTCTACGACATCATCGAGCGCATCAAAAAAGGCCAGTACCCCGGCGCGGACTACGTGCTGTTCGGCACGATCAACAATATCGAGTTCCGTCAGGAAGCCAACCCGATCGACAACACCAACACGGTCTCGCACACCCTGAGCCTCGAACTCGTTGGTGAATTCAACCTGATCAGCACGCGCACCTACAAGGTGAAAGCCGCGTTCAGCGCCATGGGCGAAGGCCAGGATGTCAAACTGCTCACCAGCCAGGGCGGCCGCGTCGTCCTTAACCGCAGCAAGGTGATCTCCGAAGTCTCCAAGAGCCTCGGTGAAGACGTCAGTCGTCAACTGGTCGAACAGTTGAGCGGCCTGTATGGCGATGCAGAAGGTGGCGAGCGCACCCGCGAAAGCAGCGTGCGCATGGAATCGCAACGAGAAGAAGTGATCATCTTCAAATAGCAACTCCACCACAACAAACGTCTCGGTGGGTTTGCAGGGCTTTATCGTTCCCACGCTCCTGCGTGGGAACGATCAGGCTGGCACTAGCCACTAACCACCAGCCACTAAGCACTGCCCTTCACCCCCCTCGTCGCTTGACGAGCCTATTTTCCTGGCATAGAGTTGCCCCGCTGCTTCCCTCAAACCCTCATGGACACAAGGAGTCAAACATGAAACGTAGAACAATGCTTGCGACGGCCCTCGCCTTGGCTGCCGGCATTTTTGCCGCCCCGGCTTTCGCTGCCTTTCCCGACAAGCCGGTTAACGTGATCTGTCCGTGGACCGCCGGTGGTGGCACCGACGTACTCCTGCGCGCCCTCTCCAAGGAAGCCGAGAAGTTCCTCGGCCAGACGATCAACGTGGTCAACCAGACCGGCGGTGCCGGCGCCATCGGCCACAACGCCATTCGCGCCGCCCGTCCCGACGGCTACACCATCGGCATGATCACCTTCGAGCTGAACTCCCTGCCGCCGCAAGGTCTGGTTCCCTTCACCTGGAAGGATTTCGACCCGGTCATGCTGATCAACACCGATGCCGCGGCGCTGACCGTACGCGCTGACGCACCCTACAGCACCGTGCGCGGCTTCATGGATCATGCCCGCGCCAATCCGGGCGAAATCACCATCGGCAACTCGGCACCGGGTTCGGTGTGGCACATCGCTGCCGGTCTAGCCGCTGAAAAAACCGGCGTCAACGTCAAGCACGTTCCGTTCAACGGCGCACAACCGGCCGTCACGGCGCTGGTCGGCGGACACATCAAGGCCGTTGCCGTTTCGGTTGCCGAAGTGCGCAGCCAGGTCCAGGCGGGCAATCTGAAAATCCTTGGCGTGATGGCGGCCGAACGCGACAAAATTTTCCCGAACGTGCCGACCTTCAAGGAACAGGGTGTTGACGTGCAGTTCGCCACCTGGCGCGGCCTGGCCTTCCCCAAGGGCGTCCCGGCGGCCAACCGGGCGAAGGTTGCCGATGCCTACAAGAAAGCGTTTGAAACCAAGGAATTCAAGGAGTTCGCTGCCAATGCCGCACTCACCCTGAACTATCAGGACGGCGCCGCATTCACCAAATTCCTTGACCAGAACTACAAGGACGTGGCGGCCGTCATGAAGGGTCTCGGCCTGTCCAAGCAGTAAGCAAAAAGCCTGCGAGGCGGTCAAATGACCGCCTCTTTTGCTTCAGCCCGTTGGAATTTCACAGCGCTAGCACCACATCCCCGTAGGAGCGTATTCCACGCTAACCAGGAGTTTCAAACTCATGAAAAAAGCAGATATCGTCGGCGGGATCATCGGCATCCTGATCGGCCTGTACGCCATCTGGGAAGGCCGGCAGATGCCGACTGACCATGTCATGAAGATTGGCCCCAGCTTCTTTCCCATCATCCTCTCCGCCATTCTGATCATTTTCAGCCTCATCCTGATCGTCAATGCCCTGCGCGGTCGCAGCAAAGGGACGGTCACGCCGACCAACTTCGCCGACAAGGGCGTGCAGCGCGGCCTGATCACCCTGGGCAGCGCGGCAGTCTTTTGCCTTGCCATGGAGCCACTCGGCTTCATTCCCAGCTCCATCCTCTTTCTCATTTTCATGATGTGGGTGATGGGCAACCGCAAGCCGCTCACCCTGCTCATTGCGCCGCCGCTGGTCACCCTGGGCATCTGGCTGATCTTTGAAAAAGCGCTCAACCTTTCCATGCCGGCGGGAATTCTCGCCGACGTGCTGTAGGCCGGAGGAATCATGGAATTCAATTGGGGATTGATGTTCAGCAGCTATGCGGCGGTGTTTACGCCGAGCATCCTGCTGATGATCTGCGTCGGCACCACGGCCGGCATCATCATGGGCGCCCTGCCCGGCCTGACCGCGACCATGGGTGTTGCGCTGCTGGTACCACTGACCTTTGGCCGCCCGCCGCTGGAAAGCCTGTCGATGCTGATCGGCATCTATTGCGGAGCAATGTACGGCGGCGCCATTTCAGCGATCCTGATCCGCACACCGGGCACCCCGGCCGCCGCAGCGACGGTGATGGAAGGCTATCCGATGGCCAAGCGCGGCGAAGCCGGTCGGGCCATGGCCATGGCCCTCTTTGCCTCCTTCTTCGGCGGCGTGGTCGGCGCGCTGATCATGACCTTCGCCTCGCCCTTCATCTCCAGCATGGCGCTTGAATTCGGCCCGGTCGAATATTTTGGACTGGCCATTTTCGGCCTCTCGGTGATCATCTCGATTTCCGGACGATCGCTGATCAAGGGCATGATGGCCGCCTTTTTCGGCCTGCTGCTGTGCACCGTCGGTTTTGACCCGATTTCCGGCTATCCGCGTTACACCTTCGGCATCATGGGCCTGATGGAAGGCCCTCCCTTCATCCCGACGCTGATCGGCCTGTTCGCCGTTTCGGAAGTGTTCAACGAGGTACAGAAATCCAACACCCTCATCCAGGTCAAGGCCAAGCTGGATCAATACCTGCCAAGCTGGGCCGACATCAAATATTGCTTCCGCGAACTCTGCCGCTCAAGCGTCATCGGCACCTTCATCGGCGCCATTCCGGGGGCGGGCTGCGATATCGCCGCCTTCATCGCCTACGGCGAAGCCAAACGCGCCTCAAAGAACCCCGAACGCTACGGCCACGGCGAGATCGAAGGGCTGGCCGCCTCCGAGTGCGCCAACAACTCGTGTTCGGGCGGCGCGATGATTCCGCTCCTGTCGCTCGGCGTGCCGGGCGACGCGGTGACCGCCGTCCTGCTCGGCGCCTTCGTCATCCAGGGGCTGCAACCGGGGCCGATGCTCTACAAGGAGCATATCGACATCGTCTACCAGATTTTCGCCTCGATGATGCTGGCGCAGTTTGCCATGCAGTTCATCGGCATGGCCGGTATCCAGCTGTTTGCGCGGGTGGTCATGGTTGACCGGGCGATCCTCACCCCCTCGATCTTCGTTCTCTCGTGCGTCGGCGCCTTCGCCATGAACGGCAATATCTTCGACGTCTATTGCACGCTGTTCTTCGGTATTCTCGGCTACTTCATGATGCGCTACGACTACCCGCTCTCGCCGATCCTGCTGGCGCTGATTCTCGGCCCGATGGCCGAAGCCAACCTGCGTCGGGCGCTGGTGATCTCCGATGGCAGCTTCGCCATCCTCTTCAGTCGCCCGATTGCCGTCGTGCTGATGGTACTGGCCGTCCTGTCGCTCATCATGGCGATCAAGGGACACCAGAAAGTCGAAGCCCGCTTGCAGGAGCAGGAACGGCTCTTTGAGGAAGTAACCAAGGATTGAACACCGCGTTTAACCCGACACGACACCACGCCCAGGAAGGCATCATGACCAAATTTGAAAAAAAACCATCAATCCTCGTCGTCCTGACCACCGCCCTCGCGCTGGCAAGCGGGCCTGTATTTGCCGACAAGCCCGCCTGGGCAGGCGAGGGCAAAAACAAACATCAGGAGAAAAAAGAACGTGCTGAACGCAGTCGGGAAAACGATCAGCGGAGTTCGGGCATCACCTTCAGTTTCGGCAACAATGACCGGCGCCTGGTCAGTGATTACTACGGCAACGAAGCCCGCAGCGGCAAATGCCCGCCCGGACTGGCCAAAAAGAATAACGGCTGCCTGCCTCCCGGACAGGCCAAAAAATGGCAGCGCGGCAAACCCTTGCCCAGCGACCTGAAGTACTACGAACTGCCCAACGAGTTGCGCATTCGTCTGCCCGCACCACCGCCCAATCATCAATACGTTCGGGTGGCTGGCGACATCCTGATGATTGCCATCGGCTCCCGCATGGTGATCGACGCCATTGAAGACATCATGCGCTAGCCTTGACCGGAGGATAAAAACCGCTGTGCCTCATCCGCATCCCCACCGGTTTTCATTTGCATTGACAGCATGACCCGGCCCGGCGAAACCTCCGGCCCAAGCCACGACGTTACCCGCTTCGGCCAGGTATTTACCCCGCCTGCCGTCGTTCAGGCCATGCTGGCCTTGCGGCAAAACCAGGGGCGGATACTGGAGCCCTCCTGCGGTGACGGCGCGTTTTCGCTGCATCTTCCGGGCGCCGTGGCAATCGAACTGGATCAGCGCCATGCACCGCAAGGGAGTCTCCACCTGGATTTTTTCGCCTATCCGCAAAGCGAAAAATTCGCCACCATCATCGGCAATCCGCCCTACGTCCGTTATCAGGATATCCTGCCGACGACCCGGATGCTGCTCCGCTCGCCCCTGTTTGACCAGCGCTCCAACCTCTACCTGTTCTTCATCGAAAAAGCTATCCGGCATCTGGACGAAGGTGGCGAACTGATCTTCATCACCCCGCGCGACTTTCTCAAAACCACGTCCAGCGTGCGCCTGAACCAGTGGCTCTACGCACAGGGCAGCATCACCCACGCCATCGAACTGGGCGACGCCAGAATCTTTTCCGGCGCCGTCCCCAACTGCCTGATCTGGCGTTTTGAACTGGGCTGCCGCGAACGCCGCATGCGCTACGCCGAAATCGGCACGGCGGATGAACTGCAACGCGCCCTGGCCGCACCGCCCTGGGAAGAACGCTACTGCCTCGAAGCCGCCGGACAGCTCATGTTCTCGCGGGAAAAGCACCGGCTCCCGCTGAAATCCATCGCCAGCGTCAAGGTCGGCGCGGTATCCGGAGCCGACGAAATTTACGCCGATGCCGAACAGGGCAACCGTGATTTCGTCTGTTCTTCCACACGCACCACCGGCAAGACGCGCCGGATGATCTGGGTCGGCCCGGACGACCCGCCCCCCGACAGCCTGCTGCCCCACAAAGTTCGCCTGATCGCCCGTGGCATCCGGCCCTTTGACGAAAGCAACTGGTGGCACTGGGGACGTGGCTACCCGGAAAATAACCGGCCCCGGATCTACGTCAATGGCAGAACCCGCCAGCCCCAGCCCTTTTTCCAGCACCCTTGTCCGCATTTTGACGGTGCCATCCTGGCGATTTTCCCGCACGATCCGGACATCAACCTGCCCGCCTTCTGCGCGGCACTCAACGCCGTCGCGTGGGAGCAACTCGGCTTCGTCTGCGACGGTCGCTACCTGTTCACGCAAAGAAGCCTGGAAAACGCCCCGCTACCGGAAGACTTCACCCGCTTTCTGCCACAGGCACCGCAGCAGGGCAGTCTGATCTGAGAAAACGATGAAAATCCGCAGGTTTCGTAGGGTGGATAAGCGAAGCGCCATCCACCAATCCAGCTTGTAGCATGAAGACCGTTCTTCTGGGCAGATGAGTTGATTCCTTCCGTACGATTACGCTTCGCTAATCGTACCTACGGCTTCTGTGGCTTCTCCACCTTTCACGCCTCTTCCCCCTTCTCCTGCAGTTTCGCCTGCATCCATTGCGAA
>CAYMYD010000091.1:0-8897 GCA_964394535.1 uncultured Propionivibrio sp.
ATAATGAATAATTCTACAGAAAGAAAAAATCAGAGGAAATTGGCAGAAGTCAGGAAATACATGGCGGCGCTGGCCACCGTGACCAGGGCGAGGCCACTTAAAAACACGCCTCGCCGCCCCAGTCGATCCAGCAACACGCCGGCCAGCGGGCGGGTCATCAGCGTGGCGATGGTCGAGATGGCGATCAGCCAGCCCAGCGTGCTGTCACTCGCACCCAGTGATTTCACGTAGGGCGGCAAGGCGGCCGGATAAAACTGGAAGCCCAGAAAAAGCAGGCCGTTGATCACGACAATGAGGACGTAATTCCTTGTCCACAGCGCCGGTTGATCTGCTTCACCGGGCGGGCCTGACGGATCATCCCTGTTTTGCATGAATCAGCCGACTCCTACAAGGTGCAAACACCACTTTCGGCATCACAGACGGGCGACGAGGCAAGCTCCCAGAAATAGCCGTTACCCGCGTCCACCCGGCGGACAAGCCCTGTTCTGGCCGCTTCTGTCAGCATTTTTTCCACGTCGGCGCTGCTCAAATCGAACGTGGTGGATAGTTCCACCGGCGCAACCCGCCCGTAGGTGCGGATGAACGCCAGCAGATTTTCAGGGGTGGCTTGCGCTGCCTGCCCCTGGAGTTTTCCGCCACTGAGCATGCCGATGACGGCCTGCATGGCGGGAAAGCTCTGGTAGCCGCGCAATAGCGTTTCAGACTCGCCATAACGGAACATGGCAGTTGGAAAGCCACGCACCCCGTAGCGGCGCGTGGTTTCCAGATCCTCGCGGAAGGCGCGCTCTGCCGAACCGTCCTGGAGATGGCCGATAAACGCTGCGAGATCCAGCCCGACCTCGCTGGCCAGTTCGATGAGCACCGTCTGACGCCCGGTTTCCCGCGCCTCGGCGGCGGAGGCTTCGCGCAGACGTCGCAGGTAGGGTGCCGCCAGCGCCGGATTGGTCAATTCGGCCGCCTTGAAGGCGATGTTCTGCGGATAGGTGGAAACGGCCTCCGCGCTGAACAGCCGGAAGCCTGCAGTACGCACCGGCATGCCGTGACGTTCCGACGCTTCCAGCCAATGCTGGGCAATCTGCTGATTGGAACGCTCCGGATCGCCGCCGATACCATTGACCCGGTCATGGAAGGCGCGGATGTCCTCGACCAGACCGCCCATCACGTAACGGATGGACACGGCATCGCCGTACCATGTTTCGAGTTTGCGCAGCACCGGATCGCTGCCCCAGCACCAGGTACAGACCGGGTCGGTAAAAGCCAGAATTTCCAGCCTTGATTGATTTTTCATGGCGTTATCCTTGATGGTTTGATTTGCCCCCAGGCGACCATTCCATCTTGCCCCAAAGCAGAAGGACGATAAAGTGGTGAAAATCGAATTGACTGACCCACTGGTGGATGAATCATCCTGAGCCGGACAAAGAAACCGGATTGTCTGAACGCCTGGGTATCGCGGCCAGGGGAATGGTTGTTTATCCTGAAACGTCAATATTTTTTGCCGCCTGGCGCTTCAACGGAATCACTTCGCCCAGAATCTCGATGAACGCCTGGGCAATCCGTGACAGCGGTTCCTGTTCGACATGGATCAGGCTGACCGGGAATGTGGCTTCCGGTGTGATCGGCACGGTCATGAACGATTTTTCATCAAACTGATGCGCCATGATTTCGTCGATCAGCGCCATACCTGCGCCAGCGGCGACGAGCATGCAGGCCACATGAACGTTATGTACTTGAATTCGGGACGAGAACGCATGGCCCTCGCGATGGAACAAATCGCGAACCCGGTGCCCGAAAGGGATATCCCCGTAACCGATCAGCACTTCTCCGGCAAGTTCATGAATGGAGAGACTCTCGCGTTGCGCAAACGGGTGCGTGCACGGAACGGCGACAACGAACCGGCTTTCACATAACTGACTGCAGGACAGGTGGGGATGGACATTGAACAGCATGCTGCCCACGCCCATATCAACCTGCTGCGTCAAAACAGCCTGAACCATCGCATCCGGAAGCAGGGTGTGAAAGGAAACATCGATATCCGGGTAACGGCGATTGAAGCAGGTAATCGCCTGTGGCATCAGCGAAACACCGAGATTCGGACTGCTCGCAATACACAGTGATCCGAGCCGATGGTCGGCGAGATCGTTCAGCACGGCATTGATGCGTTCGACCCCCTGATGGACAAGATTCGTTTCCGAATAGAGTCGTCGTGCCTCGGGCGTCGGCAGCAAACGTCCCTTGTGTCGTTGAAAGAGGGGAAAACCGACGCGTTGCTCGATGTAGGCCAGAATGCGCGAGACTGCCGGTTGGGAAACATGCAAAAACCGCGATGCGCCGGAGAGCGAGCCTGTCAGCATGATGGCGCGGAACACTTCGATTTGTCGGAGATTGAGCTTCACAGAGACAACTCCCTAATTTCAAGCGAACAAGCTGTCACTGCGGGTGTTTTTCATGCTCCGCAGTGACACAGGCATCATGAAAGCAAGGACGCCGGACCATGACAGCACGGTCAGTGACTGCCACCAACAAGGGACAACATTACACCAGTCCGTCCGGTTTGCTAGTCGACAATGAAAAGTTTTGCCCCAATCGGCGTGGAGGAGCGGTGAGCTTCGGCATCGTCTGCGACCTGGTAGCTCATGCCTGCCGAAAGAACGAATTGTCGGCCATCCGCCAGTTCGGTATGCAGTTCGCCTTCGAGGCAAAACAGGATATGGCCTTTGACACACCAATGATCGGCGAGATAACCGGGCGTGTACTCAACCAGGCGAACACGGATATTCCCGAAATGTCGGGTTCGCCAGTACGCCAAGCCGCGTTCGCCTTTGTGCTCGGTACGGTCAATCGTCGACCAGTCGGTAACGCCGAATGGGATGTCGGACATTTGCATGGCACGCCCTCAGTCAAAGGATTTGTTATGACAAGCAGCCCGGAGAGGCTGCCGTCTCAGCCCGCCAGGGTCTTGTCCAACCCTAGCAGGGCCTGATAGAGCACCCGTGTGCCATCAAGAACCGCCTGCGGGTCACTCCATTCCTCGGGACAATGACTGCGCCCGCCGCGACAGGGGATGAAGATCATGCCGATCGGGCCGGTCGGTGCCACATAGACGGCGTCATGCCCGGCCCCGCTGGTCATGTTCAGTTTCGCGTAACCGAGTGCGTCCGCTGCACTTTCGATCGCCTGCATGACCACCGGACTGCAGGGGGTCGGCAGGGCATTGCTCAGGGCTTTGTACGACAGGGTAACTCCGAGTCCCGGCAAGGTATCGGTAACGCGTCCGACCAGGGTTTCGGGGAAACACGCCAGAACGGCAGCGTCGTTGCTGCGAACTTCCAGGGTCAGCTCTGCCTTGCCCGGCACGGCATTGGCTGCGTTTGGTGTTACTGCGATCCGTCCGATCGTGGCGACCACATAATGTGGATTACCATTCATTTCGCTGGCCAGACGATAGCAGGCCTCAATCACCTGTGCCGCGCCAACCAGGGCATCGTGCCGCAGATCCATGGGCGTCGTGCCGGCGTGATCGGCCCGCCCTTCGAGCGTGATCATGACGCGACGGATACCGACAATGTCGGTCACCACACCGATGGGGATCTGGCGGGTTTCCAGAACCGGGCCTTGCTCGATATGGAGTTCGAGATAGGCCGCACTCGATCCGGGAGCGCGCAAAGGCTGCGTCAGCACCTCGGGATTGCCGCCACAGCGGCGGATGGCTTCGGCCAGGGTTTCGCCTTCCGCGTTGCACGAAGCCAGCATGTCGGCCTTGAGCACGCCGGAGAAGGCCCGGCTGCCAACACAGGAAATTCCGTAATCGCTTGGCTCTTCCGACAAAAAGTCGATCAGTTCGAAAGGGTGGGCGAGTTGCACCTTCTGTTCGTGCAGCGTCTGGGCGACTTCCAGTCCGGCAAGAACACCAAGAATGCCGTCAAAGCGTCCACCACCGACGACGGTATCGCAATGCGAACCGATGATCAGCGGCTTGGCCCCGGCCTTTGTCCCTTCGCGACGTCCGATGAGATTGAGCGCCGCATCCTGCGTAACCACCAGACCGGCACGCGCAAACTCTTCCTTGAGCCAGGCCCTTGCCTCAAGAAAAAGCGGTGTGAAGGCTCGACGCGTCCACGGCACATCCGGCAGCGTGAAGCGGCTGATTGCCTCAATTCGCGCACTGAGTCGATCAATGTTGATGGGCGCAGTATTCATGACAAGCTCCGTTCCGGTCAGTCAAGGGGAAAGCATTGTAAAACGTAAAAACCGCCCCTTCTCCCGGCCGGGAGAGGGAGCGGTTCCGGAGAGATCAGCGCGCCGGACGCAGGAAACGGCCGCTGCCGGGGGCGTTCACAATCTTGGCGCCATCATAGACGAGTTGCCCACGGCACCAGGTTGCCACAACACGCACCGTGAACTCCATCCCCTCGAACGAACTCCACTGCACGGCAGCAAGGCTCTTCGAGGGATCGAAGGGGTATCTTTCCGGCTTCAGGAGCACGATGTCGGCATCCGCACCGATTGCGAACGATCCTTTGCGGTCGTCGAGCAGGAAGTGTTTGGCCGGATTGCTGCAAAGTTGCCGCACCGCCATCGATGGCGCGATGCCGTGCATCTCGCAGCCCGTCCAGAAAGCCGGAAGCAGGGTTTCCAGCCCTGGCCCGCCAGAGGAATTCTTGAAGACATCGGGATTCCCCTTGCGCTCAAGTCCCCAACTCACGTGGTCGGACGAAACAAAGGTGCAATCATTGTTGGCGATGTGTGTCCACAGACGCTCGGTCTCGGCCTTGGGACGGATCGGCGGATAGTGCTTGGTTTTGGCACCGAAACGTTTGGTGTGCTCTTCGTGATTGAGCATCAGGTATTGAGGGCAGGTTTCGATGCTCACCGCGTGACCTGCGCGCCGATACATGTTGCAGACCTCGAAACTCCGCGCTGTCGAGGCATGAACGACGTGGGCTCGCGCGCCGGTTTCCGCACCCACCTCGTAGATCAGCGTCGAGGCGAGATTCTCGATCAGCGGCGTATGCGCCCGCATGAAGGCATCCCAGCCGGTATCACCAGCCTCGATCAGGCGCTTGATGTTCTTGCGGGTCAGTTCCTGCATCTGGTTATGCACGCCGCAGGCCAGCCCCGACGGTGCGATCAGGGAAAAGGCCTTGAACATATCGTCCTCTTCGAGACGGGGGAAACGCAGCGGAGCCGCCTCGAAAGTGGAAAACTTGAAACAGCAGACGCCCCCTTCGATCAGCCCCGGAATCGCTTCAAGGCCGTGTTTTTCGTTGACCGTGCCGATCAGTGCCACGTCGACGTGGCTGTCTTTTTCAGCCCGTTTGATCTTTGCATCAAGCATTTCACGACAGGCCACGGGTTCCGGATCGTCATAGGGCATATCGACCATCACCGTGACACCACCCGCTGCCGCGGCCCGTGATGCCCAGCCGATCCCTTCCTGGTTTGCCTGACTGCCTGAATGTACCTGACCGTCAACGGCGCCGGGGACAATCCACTGCCCGCGCGCATCAATCGTTTCCCGTGCTGCGGGTGCAGCACCCCTACCGCGCGCGGCAATCTTGCCGTCCCGTACCGCCAGCCAGCCGTCAATTTCCGTTTTTTCTGCATCAACGATATTGCCACGTACGACCAAATCAAAATCGCTCATGATTCACCTCGTCTGAACTAAAAATAAAAAACCTCAGGCCGGATTGGCCAGCAATGTATGCCCGAGTGCCATGACCGTCGCCGCCAGCGTCGGATCAATCACCGGACGTTGCACTTCGTCTTCGAGCATCGCGCGAAAATCGGTCATGCCGGCGCAACCGAGCAGCAAAACGTCAGCACCGTGTTCCTCAACCAGCCTCCGGCCCGTGTCGAGCAGCCGCTTGCGGGCGTCCGGGCTGGTTTCCAGCGCTTCGACGCCCAGACCGATCGGCAGATCGGCCGCCAGCCGATCCGTCACGCCCATCGAGGCGAAATACCGCCAATGCCGTGGAATCGACCCGGCGAGGATCGAAATGACCCCCACCTTGAGGCCGTAACTCATGGCGGACAGGAAGCCCGATTCGGCAATGCCGAAAACCGGCGCACGGGTTTTTTCGCGGGCGCAGAAAAGTCCGGGGTCGCTGAAACAGGCGATCACAAAGGCGGAAGCCTGACCGCCCTGCCGGGCCGCCGCTGCTTCGCACTCGATGATCTTTTCGCCAACCAGCAGGCCGGCACGATCCACATCCTCCTGCGTTTGCACGCCGGGGGGGCCCTTTTCGGTCGTTACACAGTGAATTTCCGGGCCACCGGGCCGCCGCAAGGGGTCGAGTGCGCGGTCGATGCGCTGCGTCACGCTATCGAGCGAATTCGGGTTAATCACGTAAATATGTTTGGACATGTGTTTCTCCAATGAAATAGCCAGCGTTCCGGATCGAAAAATTAACGGATCGTTCCAGCGACATCTTTCCGGTTACCGGAATAGACGTGCAGGCTGTAGATTGCTGCCAGAGAGAATCCGCCCGCTGCCATCACGTAGTAAGCCGGGCTCAGGAGGCTGCCGGTGCTGTTGAATATCCAGGTCAGGATCGCCGGAGCAAAGCTTCCGAACACCCCGGAGGCAAGGTTGTACGAAATCGCCATGCCACTTGTCCGCACCTCGGTGCTGAATATTTCCGACAAGGCCGCCGGTGCAACACCCGAATAGAGCGACACCAGTGTGCACAGGATGATCTCGCCAATGATCAGGGTGGTAAGCGAGTGCGTCGCATCAATCCACATGAAGATCGGTAGTACGCAACCAGCCAGCAGAAAGGCGGTGATGGTCAGCATCCGCAGTCGCCCGATGCGGTCCGAAATCGCCCCGGAGAGGACGCAGCCGCCGATCAGGAAAACGTTACCGCAGAACATCGCCAGGAAAGCATCACTTCCCGAGAATTTCCACGCCCGTTGCACGTGGGTCGGCATGAAGATGATCAGCACATAGACCGAGACCACCCAGAGGATGCAGATGCCTGTTCCCATCAGCAGTTCATTCCGGTATTTCTTCAAAAGCAGGGAGAAGGGGGCTTTCTTCTGAACGTTTTCTGCGTGCTGACGCTGCATTTCCGCCTCGAACTCGGGCGTTTCATCAAGCGTGCGCCGTAGCCAGAGACCGACCGGCAGGATCGAGAGCCCCACAATGAACGGAATCCGCCAGGCCCATTCGGTCATTTCTGGCTTGGTGAAGAAATGGTTCATCGCCAGCGCAGTTAATGCGGCAAGGATATTCGTGATCCCCATGCTCGCTTGAAGCCAGGCCGCATATTGCCCCTTCTTCTTTGCCGGGGCGTGTTCGACGAGGAAAGCCGCTGCGCCACCAAGTTCGCCTCCTGCGGAAAAGCCTTGCAGCATGCGCGCGATGACGATCAGGATCGGAGCACCGATACCGATCACCGCGTAGGTCGGGGCAAAAGCAATGATGCCGGTACCCGCTGCCATCAGGAAGATGGTCAGCATCAAGACGGGCTTTCTCCCTTTTTTGTCGCCATAGGCACCGAGAATGACTGCGCCGACAGGCCGGATCACATAACCCAGACCGAAAGCCATGAAGGCTTCGACGAGTTGGACGCCCGGATCCTTGCTGCCAAAGAAATTACTCGCGATGTACATCGCGTAAAAGGCGTACATGGAGAAGTCGTACCACTCCATGATGTTGCCGATACACGCTGCCGTGACCGCGCGAACCGAGGTTTGAGAGTCGTGCTTCACCGCCCCACCCGAACCACTGGTGGGGGAATTTTCATGTGCCATGATTCCTCCCTGTATGCAGATATTTTGAAGACGCCACGTCGTGCCAACAGCCCCGATCCTGGCATCGCATCATGAAACCCAGCGCGCTGTAGGGTCATGATGGAAGGGAGAAAACAAAAGTGCAATTCACTTTTTATCCGTAGCCCATAACATGATGTTATAGGAGATCAGACACACAGCCCTTCTGTTTTTTGTGGATTTTGCAGCAGGCGGCCCGCAGATACTGTTGCGGAGCTTTCCGTTTAGCGCACTACGAACGACGGTTTTTGACCGTGCGACTGGCGGATTCTTTCGGCCACTTTTTCGGCGTCATTACGCGAGGCATAGGGGCCGAGCTGGACGCGGTAGAGTTTGTCGCCGGGGATGACGTAAATGCTTTCCGTCAGCCACTCCAGTTCACGCGCCAGATGGGCGCGCAGGCTTTCGGCGTTGTCGTTGCTGGAAAAAGCCCCTAACTGCAAATAGATTCCCGAAGGTGGAGCTGCCGCAGTTGTTGCGGCGGGTGCGGCATCCGGACGCATCGCCAACAGTTCGATTTCATCGCGTTCTTCATTCGGCGTCGGTGGCTTGATCTGGGTATAGCTGATTCCGGTGGGCTCGCCCGGCAGGATGGCTTCGACATCGACCTGCGTGCTGCCGCTGTTGATGTAGCCGAGGCGGTGTGCCGCCGCGTAGGAAAGATCAATCACCCGGTTGGACAGGAAAGGGCCGCGATCATTGACCCGCACGATCACGCTCTTGCCGTTACTGACGCTGGTTACCCGAACGTAAGAGGGTAGCGCCAGCGTCGGGTGTGCGGCGGTCATGGCGAACATGTCGTAGGTCTCGCCGATCGAGGTTTTCTGGCCGTGGAATTTCCTGCCGTACCAACTGGCGACCCCGCGCTGGCGGAAGGGGCGCAGACGTGTTTCCGGCACGTAGGTTTTGCCGAGCACGGTGTACGGACGATTGGCGAAGCGGTGCAGGGGCTCCGCTTGCGGAACGGCATCGGGAATCTCGTCCAGATTGTCAGGAATCTCGTCTCCCGGCCCGTCATCCTTGTAGTAACCACCGCCGCGTTTTTGAGTGACAGCCGGCTTGCGTGCTGTCGGCGTACTGGTCACGACCGGAGTGCTATCTTCAACAGGGGGCATCTTGCTGCT
>CAYMYD010000092.1:0-8781 GCA_964394535.1 uncultured Propionivibrio sp.
CGGTGCCGCACCATGCTGCCATTACAGCCTGGCTCAATCATCTGCGCCTGATTGCCGAAATGCCTTACCCCGGCTGGGTGCTCATGCCGACACTGATGACGCTGGCGCGTGCGCATATCGACGGGACGGTATTCAGCTTCATGTGGCTCGCCCCGGACAGTGAAAGGCCGGCCGCCTTGTGGATTGATCCGGTCAATGAAGCGGTGTATCGCGGCTTCATTGCCGGGCAGCCGGAAATTTTCGACGAGTACCCGGTACAGACGATGGTGCAAACCCACGGGCGCGCCATCCGCATGCTGGAAAACACGCCGGAATACGAGGCCGGCCCGATGTACCGTCATGTGCTACGCCCTTTCGGCGTTCATTGGGGCATGGGGGTTCCGGTTGCACTGGGTAATGGTTCGACCGGCTTTGCCAACGTTTGCCGCCGTCACGAACAGGGGCGATACAGCGATGAGGAATGGGCGCTCTGGGATCGCTTCGCGGCCAGTCTGGCAGAACTGGATCGTCCCGACGGTCGCTGGCAAATGCCGCCCTGCCCCGACTTTCTGGAAACCGACTCCGCGACCTTATGGCTCGATGCCAATGGACGACTGCTAACGCACGGCCCATCGATGCGCCGCTTGCTCTTTCTGTTGCAGGAGAAGGGCCTGGGGCCACCGGCCTGGAGCCGTTGTGACGACCAGGCGCTACCGCCGGAGATTCGTGCGGCAGCCACGCCACTGTTTTTCGCCAACTCGCCACCCCGCCGTGAATTGATGCTGAGCCGGGAAGCCGGGCACTTCCATTTTGTCCTCGAAAGGATGCAAGCCACGCCGGAACTGCCAAAACCACCCTTGTGCATCACGATCCGCCATCACGAACCGACCGACCTGGCGGTGGCACGACGGCTCTGGGGCTGGGCCATGTCGCCACAGGAAAAACGCATCCTGATCGCCACGGCCCGTCATGCCAGCCTGGCCGAAATGGCCGATAGTCTCGATATCAGCCTGGGAACGCTGAAAGCCTATAACAACGAGTTGCTCGCCCGCTTCCAGACCGATTCCCGTCCGGCGCTACTGGCAAAGGTGCTGGCTTCGGGACAAAATTGACAAAATTGGAATCGCTTGTGGTTTTCCCCATAAAGAAATTGATGGGTACTCCCAAGCAAACGCAGGGGCAGTTCGCGCCCCTGCGTAGATAACATCAGAATCGCTTGGCTTCCTCGGGGAAAAGGGAAAGAACCTTTTCTTCGAATTCATCAAGCGGTATCAAGCCGGTTGTTTCCTCGATCAAAAACCCGAGCTCATTCAAAATGCCTGAAATTATGGCATCATGACTGACCGCAACATCGGACATGGTGATCGCGCCATTATCAAGGTGCGGCAAAAGTTTGATGGCAGTATAGATACCACAGGCAGTTTGCCAACACGTTGCATTGGTGTTCAGGAGAGCGAACTTTTCCTGATGGCAGGCGCTGTTGAAGGCATACCTGAGAGGTTTGCCCGGCTCATAATAAAGCACACCGACCGTATCCCTTCCCTCAATGTCATGAAGCGTCTCGATCGACTTTATTTCATTTTCAGAAATCGATCTGCCACGCGTCTGGAAATACTCCTGAATACGTTCCGGTGCCTGATATAAGAAACAGGCAGAAAGGCAATTCTTGTTTACCCGGCACATCGAGAAGGTCTCGTCATGCGGAATCACGAGGAAACGCCTTGATTTCCCCTGCACATCAAGCCTGACCGACGAGTCGTCAGGAACGATCAGCATGGGCTTCTCCTGGGTGGTGATGAACTTGAAATCCTTTACCGCTTCATTGTAATAGGATAGCGGTGACCAGGTGTTGAATATACGCTCCCCTTTTGTCGCGTCGTCAAATTCAAAAAGAACGGCAATATGCGGGGATTTCGGCGCATGTTTGAAATAGATATACTCGACCAGTCCGGGATTCATGCCGAAGCCAAAGAGATATTTGGCATTTTTCTCCCGGTTCATCATCTCCTGGTAATATTCATGCACTGTAAGCTCTTCCGGAAAGCTTTCAATACCGGCATCAATGTATGAAATATTCCTTTCTGCACAGGCTGCCAGTACTTTTTGGGTAGGTGCCGTTGTCAGGTTCACCACGGTTTCAATTTTATCGGCGTGTGATTTGATGTATTCGATACAATCAATCCCGTCACGAATATCACAGACAGTAATATCCGGGTGCTCGCCCTGATGATTGAAGATTGACATCAACGCACGACCAATGTTGCCGTTTCCGGCAAGCAATATACTCATGAATGAACCCTTTCAAAATACTGATGAAAAGCAGCCGGTTATTTCCAGAATAACACGGCTCATAAAAGGTGGAATTGCCGAGATGGGCGGACCGAAGATACCGCAAGTTCCGGAAAGATGCAACAAAGGCATAATTTTTCTGATCTCGCAGAATGTTTAACCAGGATTATCGCGCTGATTTAATCAAGGACTCTGGTTTTCTCCCCTCGCCCGCTTGCGGGAGAAGGGAACAAATCAGAGTTTCCCTAATGGACAATCCGGGTTTATATCAATGCAGCGATTTTTCCCCGGTGTATAAATACGGCTCGATAACAATGCGGGAAATTATCTGCATCATGTTGTCGGTTAATTTTTATTCCGACGAACTCCGCAGCCTGTTATTTAAGGAGACGCCATCCTCCTACGCTTCCCCGGCTTTTCCATTTTGTGCGCAGGGTTGAGTGACGCAACGATTTCCAGAGCGTAGCCAAATCGCGGATATTACCAGACGCTGGTGTTTTCTACTTGAAATATAAATTAAATCAATCTATTGTGATAGTTTATTAAAGTTTTTTATAACCATCAAGGAGGTGGAAGGCGACTCCCTCAGACTATCCTGACCGACAAGTCCGACACGCCGTCGATACCGCATTCAAGGCGATCTCTCGCCACGATTGTCGATACGCCAGCGGGTGTGCCAGTAAAGATCAGGTCACCAGCTGCAAGCTCAACATAGGTCGACAGATTGGCGACGACTTCAGCCACGTTCCAGGTCATCTGTTGAAGATCACCGTCCTGCTTGATAACGCCGTTCACTGACAACCAGATTCGTCCAGTCACCGGATGAGCGTTTTTCTTCACCGGAACGATGACGCTGATCGGCGCGCTCTGGTCGAATCCCTTGCTCATCTCCCAGGGGCGGCCTGTTTCCTTGGCTTTCGCCTGCAAATCACGCCGAGTCAGATCGATTCCCAAGGCATAGCCAAACACGTAATCAAGCGCCCGTTCCACGGGGATATTCGCCCCACCCTGCCCCAGCGCGACGACCAGTTCCACTTCATGTTGCAGTTTTTCGGTACGCGGCGGATAGCGCACCTCACCCCCTCCGGCGACCAGCGCATCGGCGGGTTTAGCAAAGAAAGACGGTGGCTCACGCCCATCGCCGCCCATTTCCAGCGCGTGGGTCGCGTAGTTTGTGGCAACACAATAAAGCCGACGCACCGGGAACACGGCGTCATGGCCAATAATTGGCAGAACAGTCTGCGGGGCAGGCGGGAAGATGAAATTCATTTTTACCTTTCAGAAGTTTTTGCTGAAGACTCTCCAGCAAGGAATGAAGATGATGCCACAGGCTGTCTCCCGGATTCATGACGAAGTGAAAAATCAGAATTGAAGGATTTGAAGGATCGGCAAGCAGAACACAAGCCGTGGCGCATGAGACAATCGCGCTTTCCCTGACTGAATCACCGCGAACCCCGGCCTGCCTGCTTCATGAATCAAGCCCCCTACCCGCCTCCCCTAGTTTTTGTCGATCTGGAAACCACCGGCGCAAACTTTGCCAACGACCGCATCATCGAAATCGGCCTGGTCGAAGTTGATGCCGAGGGGGTGCGTGAATGGAGCACCTTGGTCAATCCAGGCATACCGATTCCGCCCTTCATCAGCCATCTGACCGGCATCGATAACGAGATGGTCGCCTCGGCCCCACGTTTTGATGAACTCGCGCCCGGATTGCAGGAAAGGCTCAAAAACCACCTGTTCATCGCCCATAACGCGCGTTTTGACTACAGCTTCCTGAAACGCGAATTCCTGCGCCTTGGCATGGCGTTTCGGGCACCAAGTTTATGTACGGTCAAACTGTCGCGTCGACTCTATCCAGGGCATCATCGGCACAGTCTGGACGCCCTGATGACGCGCTTCAATATTTCAGCCCAGGAACGGCATCGTGCGCTGGCTGATGCGCGGGTACTCTGGGAACTCTGGCAGGTCTGGCAGGCGCAATTACCGGAAGCGTCGCTCCAGAAGGCGGTAGAAACCCTGGTCGGCCGCCCCTTGTTGCCGCCGCAGATTCGCCCTGAAATCATCGACGATCTGCCGGAATCTCCCGGCGCCTATGCCCTCCGCGCCGAAGACGGCAAGCTGCTGCGCTCTGGCCGCTGCGCCAACCTGCGTCAGCAGATTCTCTCGTTTTTCACGCCTGCCCGTCGGGAAACGACGCTGGCCAAGCAGACCTGGCACATTGAATGGCGGGAAACGGCCGGGGAAGTCGGGGCGCGACTAGCGGAACTTGAATTTGCTGCGGTCAGCCGGACACCGCTGGAGGGTCTGTGTGCCTGGCAACTGCGCCAGTATGCTGTGGGCGATTTCCGCCCTGCCCTGGTAACAGCAGATTCTCTGGATTTTGCCGGCAGCGACGAGCTTTTCGGTCTTTACCTGTCGCCGCGTGAGGCGCAACTCGCGCTACGCAAGCTGACCGAGGCGCATCATCTTTGTCATGGACTGACCGGTACGGGCAATACCGCGCCAGGAGAGGCCTGTGTGGGATTCCGGCAGAAAAGTTGCCGTGGCGCCTGCGTCGGCAAGGAGGCGATTTCCCTGCACAGCGCCCGTCTGATGGCCGCTCTCGCCAAATACCGCGTGCAACGCTGGCCTTATGCCGGGCCGGTGGCGCTGGTCGAGCGTGACGAATTCGGGATGCACGAGGATTTCCACATGATTGACCGCTGGCGTTACCTCGGCACGGTTCATAGCGAAGCCGAATTGCATGCGTGCCTGGAGAACTCCCGGCTCCCGCCTTTTGATCCGGAGGTTTATCGGGTGCTCGGCAAGGCGCTGAAGGCCGGGAAACTTCGGGTAATTGCCTGCTGAAGTCGTAACAGACTCAGATTTTGATGATGGTGTCGCCGTAAAGTGCGACCTGCGCATCGTGGGTCATCAAGCGCATCGGCTCCACCAAGGCCTGAGCGACAAGGATACGGTCGAAAGGATCTTGGTGGTGTGCCGGCAGGCTTCCCACGGCAGAAGCATGCTCGGCTTCGATGGGCAAATATTGGTAGCCTGACGCTGAAAAATAGCGCATGGCATCCTGGCTGGAAATTGGCATGTCCCCCCGTTTCAGCGCATATTTGATGGCGATTTCCCAGATACTTGCCGCGCTGATCCAAACCGTGTTTCTGGGCGAAATGATCAGATCCCTGGCTTCCTGGGACAAACGTGGACTATCCGCAATCGCCCACAAGGCAACATGAGTATCAAGCAACAGGTTCAAGATCAGGCTCCATCGCAAACAAGCGGGCGACCTCGTCATTATGTGCATCAATGTTATCCGGCACCGTAAACAAGCCCTTGGCGATGCCGATGCGCTTCCCCGGCCCGACCGAATCTATCGGCACCAGCTTGGCGGCGGGTCGCCCATTTCTGGCGATCATGATTTCTCTCACCTGCCCCTGTTCGATGGAATCCACCAATCGGGACAGGGTGGACTTGGCCTCTAACATATTGACTATTTGCATGGCATGCTCCTTAGAACACGATTAGTCTGGTCTGGCCAAGTGCTGTTGTCAAGATCGGGCTTGGTCGCTGCTTGCTGCACCTGCAAAAACCGGTTTTACTTCGACAAATCAATCGTCAGCGTTTTCCCCGAGCGCCCGCCGACGTCGCGGAGTAGTTCGACGCTGTCAGTGTTTTTACCTTTCAGCGCGGCATCGACGGCGGTTTCGTCGTTTTCGTTGGCGATCGTCGGGTCGGCGTCGTTTTCCAGCAGTAGGCGAACGATGGCCGTGTGGCCGTTGCGTGCGGCGAAAAACAAGGCGGTCGAGCCGTTTTCGGTTTTGGCGTTGATTTCTGCACCGCGCTTCAGGAGGTATTCGACGATTTCACGGTGGCCGTTGAAGGCCGCGTAGGTCAGCGGTGGCCAGCCGTAGAAATTGACCTCAGCACCGGCTTCGACCAGGCGCTGGACATAGGGCATCTGCCCCATGAATGCGGCGATGGAAAGCGCCGTTTCGCCGTTGCGGTTGCGCGCATTGAGTCGCGCCCGCCGTGCCAGCAGTTTGTCGATGAGTTCCGGCATTTCCTGCCGGATCGCCTGAATCAACAGGGTATCGCCCGTGCGGCTGACGGTGTTAACGTCCATGCCCCGGTCAAGAAGTGCGATCACCGACGCCGAATCCTTGCGGATCATGGCTTCTTCCATATCTTCATAGGCACCGGCCAAGGCAGTGAGCGGCAGGAGCAGCAAGAGCAGGGAAAACAGTTTTTTCATTGAAACAACCTCGTACTGGAATAGGGAAAAAGGCGCAGGAAGTTTTCCGTGCTCGCCCGGATGAGTTCATCGAGCGCCATGCCGCGCAGGCGGGCGACCTCTTCGGCAACGTGTCTGACATAACCCGGCTGATTGAGTTTGCCACGATAAGGCATCGGCGCGAGATAGGGTGAATCGGTTTCAAGCAGCAGGCGCTCAAGCGGAACCCGTCGGGCAACGTCCTTGACCTGCAAGGCATTCTTGAAGGTGACAATGCCGGAGATGGAAATGTAAAAGCCCATCGCCAGTGCTTCCTGCGCCACTTCCCACGATTCGGTGAAGCAGTGCATGATGCCGCCGACGGCCTCGGCACCCTCTTCCCGCAACAGACGAAGGACATCCTGTGTGGCATCGCGGTTATGCACCACCAGCGGCTTGTCACATTCGCACGCGGCACGGATATGGGTACGGAAGCGGTCGCGCTGCCATTCGGGCTGATCCTTGTGCCAGTAATAATCCAGGCCGGTTTCACCGATGGCGATGACTTCCGGTGCCTGGGCGAGTTCCACCAGCTCGGCCTGCGTCGGGTCAATGCCTTCGGTATGTTCGGGATGCACGCCGACCGTCGCCAGAAGCTGCGGGTTTTCCTGCACCAGTTCAAGGATTTTCGGGAAGCCTTCGATGCTGACACCGGCACAGACCGCCAGCCCGACGCCATTTTCACGCATCCGGTCGAGAACGCCTGAAAGGTTTTTGGCCAGCTCCGGAAAATCGATGTGACAGTGGGAATCAACCAGCGGCAGCGCTCTTTTCACTACAGCATCCCGCATCACATGGTATGGGTTGCGCGCGAGGATTTCATCACCCCGCCGAGCAGCACTTCAATCTTGCGCTTGGCTTCGACACCGCTTTCATCACTCTTGAAATGCACGCCGATACCCTGCGCCTTGCTGTTCTGTGCCCCGGCCGGAGTGACCCAGACAACCGTACCGGCGATTGGCAGCTTGCTTGGATCATCCATCAGGGAAAGCAGCATGAACACTTCGTCGCCAAGGCTGTAGGCCCGCGTCGTCGGGATGAAGATGCCACCATTACGCAGCTGCGGCATATAGGCCGCATACAGGGCGGATTTCGAGTTGATGTTCAGCGACAGGACGCTCGGCCGGGGGGCGGCAACTGCGGCGCTTTTCGCTTCGGGTTCGGCCATGGATGTCTCAGGATCGGGCAAAAACAGCCGCGTAGCTGATGAAGAATTCTTCGAGGAACAGGCGACTGTTTAAAGGTTGCTCACATTGCGACCGGTATTGTAGCGTTTTCTTGTTGAAAGCCAATAAATTAAAGGTGCTGGTCGCGCCGGCCAGACGCGACAAAGCCGTCGATTGCGACAGGAAATAACGTTGTGGCAGCCCTTCCTTGACCCGTGTGAGGTCATGGAGCCATTTTTGCATCCACTCGACCGTCCGTTTGAGTGGCGCGCCCCGTTTATCGGCCTTGACGATCCGGTCAAGCGTCGTCGCAGCGGCCAGAGGATCAAGATTCGGTCCCTGCACCAGAAAACCGCTCAAGGCGTCGAGCAGCGCGCGTTCTTCCTTATTGCCGAGTTCCGCAGCCAGGAGCGGCGAACCACCGGCCAGCGCCAGCCAGTGCGCGGCATCCTTGATCCCCGCCTGCTGCAACCAGGCTTCCGCCCGTGTTGCCGACGGCAGCGGTACCGGCACCGCCTGACAACGGCTGCGGATCGTCGGCAACAGCCGTTCCGGCTCGGAGGAAACGAGCAGAAAAACCGTGCCGGGAATCGGCTCTTCCAAGGACTTCAGGATGGCATTGGCCGTCGCCCGGTTCATTGCCTCCGCTGGGTAAACCAGCACAACACGCACGCCTTGGCGGTGCGTCCCGACATGGAGGAATTCATCGAGATCGCGAATCTGGTCGATGGTGATCTGCTGACTGGCTTTTTTTGTGCCGCTGGCCGCTTCGCCAGTGGCCGGAGTGACTTCTTCTGCGGCCATGGCTGCCGGTTGCAGCAGGCGCAGATCGGGATGGTTGCCCTGCGCCAGCCAGCCGCAGGCCATGCAGGTGCCGCAGGCCTCCTGTGTGGCAGTCAGCTTTTCGCACAGCAGCGATTCGGCAAAGCGACGAACCAGCTCAAACTTGCCGATGCCGCGCTGGCCGGAAAACAGCAGGGCATGCGGCAAACGTTCGCGCCGCGCCCGGAGACTGCTCCAGAGATCCTGATGCAGATCGATGATGTTCATGGTTTTTTTGGGTGGCGTGAAAGCTTCGTGGATATG
>CAYMYD010000093.1:0-8666 GCA_964394535.1 uncultured Propionivibrio sp.
GCGTCGAGCGTTGGCATGATCTTTTCGATGCCTTGCATGCGCACCGCCGGAAGCCATGCTGCCGCCTTGCCGCGACCGGGGATGCGGCAATCCGGGGCGATTTCGCAGAGGGGAACGAGGACAAAGGCGCGCAGGTGCATGCGCGGATGCGGCAGGCTGAGTCGCGGCGTGTCGATGCTTTGCGCATCGTGGAGCAGCAGGTCGAGGTCGAGGGTGCGCGGCGCGTAGCGGTAATCGCGGCGGCGCCCGAAACGTGTTTCCAGCGCTTGCAGCACGTCGAGCAGGGCTTCCGGGGCGAGGGCGGTTTCAACAGCGCAGACGGCGTTGATGAAATCCGGCTGGCCTTCGACGCCGACCGGTGTCGTGCGGTAAAACGACGAGCTGCGCAGCAGGCGCACCTCCGGCAGTTCATCCAGTGCGAGCAGCGCGGCGCGAAGTTGCGCTTGCGGTTGGTCCAGATTGGCACCGAGGGCAATGTAGGCCAGGGACATGGGGTGGGCGGGCGCTGAAAGTGGTCAAGGGCGACGCGGCAAGCCGGTCACGCCTCATCTTTGACGGCTTTCTGGCTCTTCCGCCGCCGCCGTTTTCTTTTTTCACCCGCTTGTGGCGGGAGCAGCATGGTGTTGCGTTGTTCGCCGTCGGCGGCGATGAAGTCGGTCCACCACTGCGCGAGTTCGTTGTCGACTTCGCCTGCTTCGGCGCGCAGTAGCAGGAAGTCATAACCGGCACGGAAACGCTGGTGGGTGAGCAGGGTGTGCGCCCGCTTGCCGGTACGTTGTTCGAAACGCGGCTGCAAGGCCCAGATATCCTTGATGTCGCCGGCAACGCGACGGGTGATCGCCAGCTTTTCCGCTTGCGCTTCAAGCACTTCGTCCATGGCCTGAAATAGCGCCGGAATGGGGCGTTCGCCGGTATTCTTGATTATTTCCCAGTGACTCAGAACTTCGTTCCACAACAGGGTGGAAAAGAGGAAGCCGGGCGAGACCGGTTTGCCTGCCTGCACGCGCTGGTCGGTGTTTTCCAGCGCCAGCATGACGAAACGCTCGCCTTTCGGCTGCGCGAGGATCACGTCGAGCAGCGGCAGCAGGCCGTGATGCAGCCCTTCGTCGCGCAGTCGCCCGATGCATTTGACCGCATGGCCGCTGCTCAGGAGCTTGAGCATTTCGTCGAACAGGCGTGAAGGCGGTACGTTTTCGATCAGGGAGGCGAGTTCGCGGATCGGCTGGCGGGCTTCCGGGGCGATGGTCAGGTTGAGCTTGGCCGACAGGCGCACGGCCCGCAACATGCGTACCGGGTCTTCGCGGTAGCGCGTTTTCGGGTCGCCGATCATGCGCAGGGTTTTCTGTTGCAGGTCGGCGACGCCGTGGTGGTAGTCGATGATCGTTTCGTTGCTCGGGTCGTAGTACAGCGCATTGACCGTGAAATCGCGCCGGTCGGCGTCTTCGAGCTGGCTGCCGAAGACGTTGTCGCGCAACACCCGGCCATCGGCATCGATCAGCGAACGGCTGCCTGCCTGTTCGAGGTGATGGCCGCGGAAGGTGGTGACTTCGACGGTTTCGGCCCCCATCATCACATGCACGATCTGAAAACGGCGGCCAATGATGCGCGAACGGCGGAAGCACTGACGTACCTGCTCCGGCGTGGCGCTGGTGGCGACGTCGTAATCCTTGGGCGGAATGCCCGCCAGCAGGTCTCGCACCGCACCACCGACGACGTAGGCCTTGTAGCCGTGTTGCTGGAGGGTTTCGACGGTGCGGCGGCTGCCGCTGCTGAGTGCGTCACGGCGAATGCCGTGCTGCTTGAAACCGATCACGGCGGGCTCGCCGCTCCCGCTGACGGGACGCTGCCCGAAGAGGCGGGAAATGAGTTTTCGGATCATTTTTTAGTGCGGTGGAAGGTTGGGAGTGAGATGTGAGGAGTGAAGGAGGCGGTTTTTAGCGCCCGGCAGGGTTCATGCTTCACTCAGCATCAGAATTTCCCATCCCGCGCGCTCCGCATGGGCGCGCAGGGTGGGGTCGGGGTTGACGGCGATCGGGTCGCTGACGATTTCCAGCAGGGGCAGATCGTTCAATGAATCGCTGTAGAACCAGCTACGCTCGAAACTGCCGCGCCAGAGTCCCAAGGATTCCAGCCAGTCGTCAACGCGGCTGATCTTGCCTTCGCGGAAGGACGGGGTGCCACGCGGCTTGCCGGTAAATTCACCGTTTTCCTGGGCAGCGACGGTGGCAATCAGGTGCGGGATGCCGAATTCACGGCAGATCGGGCTGGTGATGAAGCAGTTGGTGGCGGTGACCAGCGCGCACAAGTCCCCGTTTTCGAGGTGGCGATTGACTTGCGAGCGCGCTTTTTCCGTAATCATCGGGCGAATCCGGGTTTCCAGATAGTCGTCAAGATGGCGCTCCAGGGCGGCGCGCGGCAGGCAGGTCAGTGATTGCATCTGGAAAGCGTGATATTCGTCAATATCGAGCGTTCCCGCCTGGTACTGGGCAAAAAACACGGCATTTTGTTGCTCAAAGGTCTGGCGATCCAGGATGCCCTGATCCACAAGATAGGAAATCCATCCGGAATCGCTGTCACCGGTGAGCAGGGTGTTGTCAAGGTCGAAAAGGGCAAGTTGCATGGGTGGGCTCCTGATGTCGTCAAATGGTTTCTTGAAATGGCGGCGAGAGCAGGACTTCGCGCAGCAGTGGCAGGGTGATCGGGCGCTGCTGTTCGAGCGAATAGCGGTCGAGCGCAGCGAGCAGGCCGGAGAGGCTGCGCATGTCGCGCGGCGCACGGGCCAGCAGGTAAGTGAGTGCTTCTTGCGGCAGCGGCAGCGCCCGGGCGGCGGCCTGCGCTTTCAGCGCGGAAACCTTTTCGCTGTCGCTCAACGGGTGGAGGCGATAGATCAGGCCCGAACCGAGCCGTGTGCGCAGATCCTCGCGTAAGGGCAACTGCCGGGGGGGCAGGCTGGCGGTGGTCAGCAGGCGCCCTCCAGTGGCACGCAGGTGGTTGAACAGGTTGAACAGGGTGATCTGTCCGTTTGCATCCAGTGCGCCGACATTGTCGACAGCGTAAAAAGTGATGTCGGGAAACCGGTCGCTATTGACCGATGACAGCGCCGGATCGCGCTGCGCATCCACATAAAACCCCTCGCTGGCGCGCAGCAGGTGGGTTTTCCCGGAACCTGTTTCCCCCCATAACAGCAGCGCGCTTTCGTCACATGTCGGTGCCAGCCAGGCCATCAGGCCGGTCAGCGCCTCATCATTGGCACCGACGACAAAATTGTCAAAAGAGGGGGGCGTTTCCGGCAGCAGGTCGAGGACAAGTTGGTGCATGTCATTTTTGAGAGAGGTGGGCGGGGAAAAAGGCTGGTGCCCCGGTTCGCCCGTGAAAAGGCAATTTCGGATAAAATCCGGCCTTTCCGATAAAGCTGCGCATTCTATCACCTCCGCGTTGCTTTCCGTTTTTCTCAGCCTTGTCCGGGATGATCCACACCATGACGCAAATCACGCCGCAACCTCTTTCCTACCGCGATGCCGGGGTCGATATCAGCGCGGGCGATGAACTGGTCGAGCGCATCAAGCCTTTCGCCAAAAAAACCATGCGCGAGGGCGTCCTCAGCAATCTTGGTGGCTTTGGTGCTCTGTTCGAAATTCCCAAGCGCTACCGTGAGCCGGTGCTGGTCTCCGGTACCGACGGCGTCGGCACCAAGCTCAAGCTGGCCTTTGATCTGCAACGGCACGATACGGTCGGTATCGACCTCGTCGCCATGAGTGCCAACGATGTTCTGGTACAGGGGGCCGAACCCCTGTTTTTCCTCGATTATTTTGGCTGCGGCAAGCTCGATGTCGATACCGCCACCCGCGTCATCGCCGGTATTGCCAAAGGCTGCGAATACGCCGGTTGTGCGCTGATCGGCGGCGAAACGGCAGAAATGCCCGGCATGTACCCGGACGGCGAATATGACCTTGCCGGTTTTGCCGTCGGTGCTGTGGAAAAGTCGCAGATCATCACCGGTCAGAACATCGTTCCGGGTGACGTGGTGCTCGGACTGGCCTCTTCCGGCGCGCACTCGAACGGCTATTCACTGGTGCGCAAGATTCTTGCTCGCGCCCGGCCCGATCTTGATGCGCCCTTTGACGGTAACCGGACGCTGGCCGACGCACTCATGGAACCGACGCGTATCTACGTCAAACCGGTGCTGGCCCTGATTGCCACGCTGCCGGTCAAGGGCATCGCCCACATCACCGGTGGCGGTCTTACCGAAAACATCCCGCGCGTTCTGCCCGAGGCGGTCAAGGCCGTCGTCGAGCAGTCTGCCTGGCATCGCCCGGAACTTTTCCGCTGGTTGCAACGCGAAGGCCAGGTCGCCGAGAGCGAAATGCACCGCGTCTTCAACTGTGGCATCGGCATGTGTCTCGTCGTCGCCCGCGAACACGCCGTGCAAGCGCTGCAACTTCTGAACGCTGCCGGAGAAAAGGCCGTGCAAATCGGTCGCATCGAAGCGCGTCAGGACGGCGAGGCGCAAACAATCGTCATTTGAGCGGGGAAAAGGGAAAAATTATCTTTTCCCTTCGCTCTTCCCTTGTTAAAGTTCCGCACCAAGAAATTTCTGGAGAAAAAGCGTGTATTCAATCATTCTTGCGGCCGGATGGCCGATCTGGCCCCTGTTGCTTGCCTCGATCATCGCGGTGGCGCTGATCATCGAGCGACTGGTCGTGTTGCGCCGTTCACGGGTGCTGCCACCGGGACTGTTGCAGCGTGTCGTGGCGGAGTACCGGCAGGGCAATATCAACGAGAACGTCGTGGCGACGCTTGAAGCGCAATCACCACTGGGTCGGGTTCTGGGCGCCGGGCTGCGCAACATCGGCAGTTCGCGCGAGGTCATGCGCGAGTCGATCGAGGAAACCGGCAGTCTGGTAGCGCACGATCTGGAACGCTATCTGACCACACTCGGCACCATTGCCTCGATCAGCCCGCTGATGGGACTCTTCGGCACCGTTGTCGGGATGATCGAGATTTTCGGCTCGCAAACGGCAGCGGGCAGCAATCCCCTGCAACTTGCCCACGGTATTTCGGTGGCGCTCTATAACACCGGCTTTGGTCTGGTGATCGCCATTCCGGGCATGATCTTCTGGCGCCACTTCCGCGCGCTGGTCAACAGTTTTGTGCTGGAAATGCAGCAGCAGGCCGTCCGTCTTGTCGAAGTGCTGCAGGGCGCGCGCAAGGCTTGATGACGTGAAAGAGAAAGGTGAGTCGCCGGAACAGACAGCGCTGTTGCTGATTCCGGCATCTTTCACCTCACCTTTTTCACCTTTCATTCCAGAAACGAGGTTTCCATGAATTTTCAACGCACGCGGGGACATGACGAGCCGGAAATCAATCTGATTCCGCTGATTGACGTGTTGCTGGTGATCATCATCTTCCTGATGCTGACGACCACCTATGCCAAGTTTTCCGGCCTTGAAATCAATCTGCCGACCGCCGATGCCGGCAAGCAGGCCGAGCAGCCGAACGAGGTGCATGTCGCCGTGACGGCCAATGGTCAGGTGCTGATCAACAAGAGCCCGCTCGTTGCTGCCGATGTTCGTTCGATCAGCGAAGCCCTGCGCCGTGCCGCCGGTGACACGAAGGAGCCGATCATCGTCATCAACGCCGACGCCAAGGCCACGCACCAGAGCGTGGTCGATATCATGCAGGCCGCGCAGACTGCCGGTTATCCGCATATCTCGTTCGCCACCCAGTCGCCGAAATAGGCCGCGAAAGCGGTGAAAGGAAGGGGCCGATGACTGCGGAACGACGCCCTTCATCCGTGCCGACTTCCCTCGCGACGCAGCTTCCCGCGCTGTGGTACCGCCCCCGTCTGGCGGCCCGCTTGCTGCCGCTGTTGCCGCTATCGTGGCTGTTTCGCCTGCTCTCGGCCGCCAGACGCGGCCTTTACCGTAGTGGTCTGCTCGCCAGCAAGGCGCCGGAGGTGCCGGTCATTGTCGTCGGTAACCTGACGGTCGGCGGAAGTGGCAAGACGCCGCTGGTGATCTGGCTGGTCGAACAGTTGCGGGCGCAGGGCTGGCGTCCCGGCATCATCAGCCGGGGCTATGGTGGCGAGCAGCGTGGCATTCAGTCAATTGGTGCCGATTCATCGGCTGCGCTGGCCGGTGACGAGCCGCTGCTGCTGGCGCGGTGTTGTGCCGTGCCGGTATTCGTTGGCCGTGACCGCGTGGCGGCGGCGGAAGCCCTGCTGGCGGCGCATCCCGACTGCAATGTGCTGGTTTCCGACGACGGCCTGCAACACTATCGCCTGCAACGCCGTGTCGAACTGGTCGTGTTCGACGGGCGTGGTGCGGGCAACGGGCATCTGCTTCCCGCCGGGCCTTTGCGCGAACCGCTTTCGCGCCTGACGCAGGCGACGGCCGTGGTATGGAATTCGGCCCCCGGCCAGCGCTTTGAAAGCGCCGCCTTGCCGCAGTTTCCGATGCGCCTGGAAGCCGACAGCTTCTACGCCCTGCACGATACGCAGCAGCGTTGTGCGGCAGCGGATTTGCGTGGAAAGCGGCTGCACGCCATTGCCGGTATCGGCGACCCCTCCCGCTTTTTCGGTACGCTCCAGACGCTTGGCCTGGATTTTGTCGCTCATGCCTTCCCCGATCATCACGCCTATGTCGCTGCCGACCTTGACTTTGGCGCAGACGCGGTGCTGCTGATGACTGAAAAAGATGCGGTAAAATGCCTCGGACTTTCCCGCCATGAAACCTGGGTCCTGCCGGTTGCAGCGCAACTTGAGGCTGCGCCGGACGGTTCCCGGCTAATGGATTTGATTATTGGTGTGCTTGTTGGGGAAGGGAGAAGAGGGAAGGGCGAAGGGTAGCCCCTCCCTGTCCCTTGCCCGTTCTGGAGAAACCTGATGGATTCCCGTCTGCTTGATATCCTCGTCTGCCCGGTCTGCAAGGCCACGCTCGATTACCGCAAGAGTGAGGCCGAACTCGTCTGCAAGCCCTGCAAACTGGCTTACCCGATTCGTGACGACATTCCCGTGATGCTCGCCGATGAAGCCCGGCAACTTCAGGAAGGCGAGGTCTGAATGTCCGCGCCACTTCGTTTCAAGGCGGTTGTTCCGGCGCGTTTTGCGTCGACCCGACTGCCGGGCAAGCCGCTGCTCGATCTGGGCGGCAAGCCGATGGTCGTCCGCGTCGCCGAACGTGCGGCACTTTCCGGGGCCGAGGAGGTCTGGATTGCCACCGATCATGCCGACGTCTTCGCCGCCGCGCAACAACACGGCCATTCGGTGCTGCTGACCCGTGCTGACCATCCGACCGGCACCGATCGTCTGGCCGAAGTCGTTGAGCAACGCGGCTGGGACGACGAGACGATCATCGTCAACGTGCAGGGCGACGAACCGTTGATCGACCCCGAACTGGTGGCGCAAACGGCGCAGCAACTGGCGGACAGTGGTGCCGACATCGCCACGGTGGCGCATCCGATCAGTGATCCGGCTGATTTCTTTGCGCCGAATGTGGTCAAGGTCGTCTGCCGGGCCAATGGCGATGCCCTCTATTTCTCCCGCGCGACGATTCCCTTTCCCCGCGACCACTTTGCCAGCGCCACAGGCCGCGAGTCGCTGCCCTCCGAATTTCCTGCCTGTCGGCACATTGGCCTGTACGCCTATCGCGCCCGCTTTCTGCGCGCCTATGCGCGGCTGACGCCCTCGCCCCTGGAGGTTTTTGAGTCGCTGGAGCAGTTGCGTGCCCTGTGGCACGGTTACCGGATCAGCGTGCTGATTTCCGCGCACCTGCCGGTGCCGGGCGTCGATACGCCCGAAGATGCGGCATTGATGCAAAAACACTTCGCCTGAACCGCGATTTCACACACTTTCTCCGGCAGTTTTTTTTTGGCTGTGCTAGTGTTTTTCCTGTTTCTTACGACAGGGGTAGCGAACAATGAGACTCGTCCTTCTGGGTGCGCCAGGCGCGGGCAAGGGAACGCAGGCCCGCTTCATCTGTGAAAAATACGGTATTCCGCAGATTTCCACCGGCGACATGCTGCGTGCCGCCATTCGGGCGGCGACACCGCTGGGCCTGGAGGCCAAAAAGGTGATGGATGCCGGCAATCTGGTCAGCGATGAAATCATCGTGGCCTTGGTCAAGGAAAGACTGACGCAGGATGATTGCCGTGACGGCTATCTGTTCGATGGCTTTCCGCGCACCATCCCGCAGGCCGAAGCGATGCGCTCGGCCCGGGTGCCGATCAACTTTGTGCTGGACATCGCCGTTGCCGATGCGGCCATCATCGAACGCATGAGCGGTCGTCGCGTCCATCCGGCGTCGGGGCGCACCTATCACATCAAATTCAATCCGCCGAAAGTCGAAGGCCAGGATGATGTGAGCGGCGAAGCGCTGGTGCAGCGCGATGACGATCTGGAAGAAACCGTCAGGAAACGGCTGGCTGTCTACCATTCGCAGACCGAACCGCTGGTCCGTTTTTACAGCGACTGGGCGGCCAGTGGCGATGCCCGTGCGCCGAAGTATCGGGAAGTTGCCGGCGTTGGCAGCGTCGATGAGATCCGTCAGGCAGTCTTTGCGGCACTGAAATAGCGACAAAGGGTGCGGGGGCGGAAATCCGGCGCTATTCGGCGGCCCGTCGTTTGAAGTCGGCCAGCCGGAATCCGCTCAGCCAGAGCGTGGCGAAGT
>CAYMYD010000094.1:0-8640 GCA_964394535.1 uncultured Propionivibrio sp.
AGGCGAGCTGTGCGGCGTCAGCACGAGCGAAAGTTTCCTCAATCTCGGCTATCTGCTCTGCAGTCAGTTTAAGTTCCGCATAACGCGCGGCCATGTCGTTTTGACGGCTCATCAGTACACTCCTTTGAAAAAATTAAAATAAATCCATGAACCTGGTCATGCATTGCAAAAATTTCATCTGGAACATCCGAGGCTGAGTTCATCTTAGGCCGGGCAAGGGCGCTGACGGACGATGCAAAAGCCCTTTGTGCGCGATTGCCGATCCTATTCGTACGATAATCGCGCACTAACTTCACCGGGCAGGCGGGCGTCGCATGGCATCCAAAAACCCGCTACAAAGGAAAGACGGACAACTCCCATGGTGATTGGGAGAAAGGTTTTTTCGCTTGTTTCACGTCAGGGAGTGCAACTCTCGGCGGAAAGAGGCATGGCAGTGACCAGACTGCACAATCGCCTTGGAATCCGGCTACCGCTGTGCGCCTTTCGGTGACTTCCGGGCCGTTTTTTGCTCCTGAGAATTCTGCAGTTCATTCCTTATTGGAATGTTCTTCTGACAATAAATCGTTTGATAATCCTCTAACCCGATGTAAAAATTACGTTATCGAAATAAGTTGTAAGTTTTATCCAACAAGAACCGTTCTATTTTTACACTAAATCGCCAGGCGGTGGTTTCGTTGGCGAAGCAGAAAGGCTGGCTCTGACATATGAATGAAATCACGGTTGTTCTCGGCGTTATCGGCTCCGACTGTCACGCGGTCGGCAACAAGATCATCGAGCATGCGCTGACGCATGCCGGGATCAAGGTCGTCAATCTTGGCGTGATGGTCAGCCAGGATGAGTTTATCGACGCGGCCATTGAAACCGGCGCGCAGGCGATCCTCGTTTCCTCGATCTACGGCCACGGCGAAATCGATTGCGACGGCCTGCGCGGGCGCTGCATCGAGCGCGGGCTGGACCCCGTCCTGCTCTACGTGGGCGGCAATCTGGTGATCGGCAAGCGCGACTTCTCCGAAGTCGAGGTGCTGTTCCGCGAGATGGGCTACGACCGCGTCTTCCCGCCGACCATCGAACTGCCCAAGGTCGTCGAATACCTCAAGCAGGACGTGGCGAAAAAATGATCGTCGCCTGCCTCGACATCGGCTCGACCTGGACGAAAGGCGTTGCCTTCCGGCTGGAGGGTGAGTCGGTGACTTTGCTCAGACGGGCTTCCCGGCCGACGACGGTCGCCAATCTGGCCGATGCTTTTTTTGCCGTCCTCGGTGATTGCGTTTCCGGCGACCCGCTGGCGCTGCTCAAGTCCGGTGAGCTGAAGTTGCAGTACTCTTCTTCGGCCAAGGGGGGGCTGGCAGTGGCGGCGATTGGCCTGGTGCCGGAAGTGACGCTGGAAGTCGGCAAGATCGCCGCCCAGTCGGCCGGAGCACGCCTCTCGCAGGTGTTTTCCTACCATCTGACGCGCCGCGATATCGCCGGTCTGGAAGCTTCACCACCAGACATCCTGCTCTTCGCCGGTGGCACTGACGGCGGCAATACCCGCTACGTGCTGGATAACGCCGAAGCCATCGGGCGTTCAGCCATCGATTGCGAAATCGTCTATGCCGGGAATCGCAGCGTCGCTGAAGACGTTGCCGAACTTCTGGCCGGAAAACGGCTGCGTGTCGTCGATAACCTGCTGCCCAACTTCAACGAGCCGAATCCCGATCCGGCGCGTGATGCGATCCGGGCGATCTTCCTCGACACCATCGTCTCCGGCAAGGGGCTGGATCGCATCATGACGGCGACCGGGGCGGCACCGGCACCCACACCGTATGTCGTGCTCGAATACGTGCGCGCCATCCGCGAGCATGTGCCCGGCTGGGAGAGCTTCATGCTCTTTGATATGGGCGGAGCGACGACTGACGTTTATTCGGCGCACTGCGAAGCTCCCGCGCCGGGCACCCTGCTGCGCGGCCTGCCCGAACCGGAGGTCAAGCGCACCGTCGAGGGCGATCTGGGCATGCGCGTTTCGGCCCATGCGACCTGTCGCGTCGGCGGAAAAACGCAAGAGACGGCGCTGGAACGGGCAGGCATCAGCGCCGAACGCTTGTGCGAGTACGCTGACCAGTTGGCCGCCCATCCGGATTACCTGCCGCTTTCCGAAGAAGATGAGCGCTTCGATCAGGCGCTGGCTGGACTCTGCGTCGGCAACGCCTGCGCCCGTCATGTCGGACGGAGCGCCACGGTCTATACCCCGGAAGGTGAAATGCAGGTGCAGACCGGGCGTGACCTGCGGCAGGTCAGCAAACTCATCGGCTCCGGCGGCTGGTTGTCGCGGGCCGAAAATTTCTCCCCGGCGGACTGGCTTGCCGATCATGCCGTCGACAAACGCGGGCGGCTGGTACTCACCCCGCGTGATTTCACCTGGTACCGCGACAAGGATTACCTTTTCCCGCTATTGGCCAATCTGGCCCGCGAAGTGCCGAAGGCGGCGGCGCTGGCGGGCGTGAATCTGTTGAGTGAAAAGTGATGCAAATTACCAAAAACCGTCGACGCTGATCCGCGATCGGTTTTCCACCTTTCACCGTATTTAACCAAGGAGTCACCATGCAACTGAAAAACAAAAAGCTGTCGATGGACGAGTTCCTCAAGGAACGTGAAGAGGTCATGCAGACCTGGCCGACCGGCAAGGGCGTCGAGTTTGAGGACGGCGTCCGTTACCAGATGGCGCTACCGGAAAGCAAACGCTTTTCCAGCGCGCTGGCCAAGGCTGAACGCGAAAACAAGACCCTGTGCCAGCCGCGTGCCGGGGTGGCACTGGTCAATGAGCATATCCAGTTGCTGCAATTCCTTGAGAATTCCTGCGACCTGCTGCCGTCGACGATTGATGCCTACACCCGGCTCAATCACTATGAGAAGGCTGCCGAAGGCATCGAACGCTCGAATGCCGCCGGAACTTCGCTGCTCAATGGTTTTCCTGCCGTCAATCACGGTCTGGCCGAGTGCCGCCGCGTGGTCGAGGCGCTGAAAAAGCCGGTGCAGGTACGTCACGGCACGCCTGATGCGCGGCTGCTCGGTGAAATCACCCTGGCCGCCGGTTTTTCGGCCTACGAAGGCGGTGGCATTTCGTACAACATCCCCTACGCCAAGAAAGTGTCGCTCGAAAGCTCGCTGCGCCACTGGCAATATTGCGACCGCCTGGTCGGGCGCTACGAAGAGCATGGCGTGCGCATCAACCGCGAACCCTTCGGCCCGCTCTCCGGGACGCTGGTGCCGCCCTTTGTCTCGCATAGCGTGGCGATCATCGAAGGCCTGCTGGCGCTGGAACAGGGTTGCAAGTGCATCACCCTCGGCTATGGGCAGGCTGGCAACATCGTGCAGGACATCGCCGCCATCCGTTCGCTGCGCGAGCTGGGCCATGAATTCTTCCGCGCTGCTGGCTTTGATGATTATTCGCTTTCAACCGTTTTCCACCAGTGGATGGGCGGTTTCCCGGAAAACGAGGCGATGGCCTTCGGCGTCATCGGCTGGGGCAGTGCCGTCGCCGCGCTTGCCGGTGCGACCAAGGTGATCGTCAAGACGCCGCACGAGGCTTCCGGCATCCCGACCAAGGAAGCCAACAAGATGGGCCTGGACGCCACCACGCAGATTCTCAACATGGTGCGCGAGCAACGCTTCCCGCAGAGCGAAACCGTTGATCGGGAAGTCGACCTCATCAAGCGCGAAGTGCGTGCAGTGCTGGCCAAGGTGCTTGAACTGGGCGAGGGCGACTGGGCGGTGGGAACCGTGCGCGCCTTTGCGGCTGGCGTCCTGGATGTGCCGTTCGCCCCAGCGATGTGCAACGCCGGCAAGCTGATGCCGGTACGTGACAACGAAGGCGCGGTGCGCATCTTTGAAGTGGGCCGCGTGCCGCTGCCGGACGATGTGCTGGCCTATCACAAGGAAAAAATCGCCGAACGCGCCAAGGCCGAAAACCGTGCGCCGGTGTTCCAGATGGTCGTCGATGACATTTACGCCATTTCCAAGAGCAAGCTGATCGGTCGGCCGAGGTAATTACTTATCACCACAAAGGCGCAGGGATTTGTAGGGTGGATAAGGGCCGTAAGCCCGCCATCCACCTTCCCGTACCTCAATCTCGGTGCCTGAGTTTGCGTTTTTGAGGATTTGATTGGGGAAGGTGGATGGCGCTTCGCTTATCCACCCTACAAAACCTCAGCGGAATTTCTGAAAATTTTAAGGAGCTTTACCATGAAAATTCAAAAAGCCTTGTTCGTTCCCGGCTATTCCTCTTTTTACTTCGACGACCAGAAGGCGATCAAGGAAGGCGCGGGGCATGATGGTTTTGTTTATGTCGGCAAGCCGGTGACGCCGGGCTTCACCAAGGTTCGCCAGGGCGGCGAATGCGTTTCCGTGCTGCTCGTCCTCGATAACGGTGCAGTGGCCGTCGGTGATTGCGCGGCGGTGCAGTATTCCGGCGCGGGCGGACGCGATCCGCTGTTCCTCGGTGACGATTTTGCCCCCTTCCTCGAAAAGCACGTGAAACCCCTGCTCGAAGGGCGCGACGTCGGCACCTTCCTGACGAATGCCCGTTACTTCGACACACTGGAAGTCGAAGGCAAGCGGCTGCACACAGCGATCCGCTACGGTCTGACGCAGGCCCTGCTTGACGCGACAGCGCTGTCCAGAGGCGTCACCAAGGCTGAAGTCATCCTTGATGAATACCAGTTGCCGACCGTTCTTCAGCCGGTGCCACTGTTCGGCCAGAGCGGTGATGACCGTTACGCGGCGGTCGACAAGATGATCCTGAAGGGTGTCGATGCGATGCCGCATGCGCTGATCAACAACGTGCCGGAAAAACTGGGGCTTAAAGGCGAAAAACTCGTCGACTACATTGGCTGGCTGGCCAAGCGCATCGAGACGCTCAAAACCCGCCCCGACTACCACCCGACGCTGCATATCGATGTCTATGGCACCATCGGCCTCATTTTTGACCAGGACCCGATCAAGGTCGCCGATTACGTCGCCAAACTCCAGGATGCCGCCGGAAACTTCGAGCTTTACATCGAGGGGCCGGTCGACATGGGCGCCAAGGACGCACAGATCGATGCGCTGGGCAAGATCAAAGCCCGCCTCGGCCAGCTGGGTTCGAAGGTCAAACTGGTTGCCGACGAATGGTGCAATACGGTCGAGGACGTGATCGACTTCACTGACGCGAAATGCTGCCACATGGCGCAAATCAAAACGCCGGATCTGGGTGGCATCCACAACATCGTCGAAGCCGTGCTCTACTGCAACAAGAACGGCATGGAGGCCTACCAGGGCGGCACCTGCAACGAAACCGACGTCTCCGCCCGCACCTGTGTGCACCTTGCGCTTGCCGCCCGCCCGATGCGCATGCTGGTCAAACCCGGCATGGGCTTCGACGAAGGACTCAATATCGTCTATAACGAAATGCACCGGACGCTGGCGCTGCTGCGCGCCGGGAAGGGAGAAGAGGGAAGGGGGAAGAGTGGCCCGGTGTAATTTCACCGTCCTCACCTGCAAGATGCGCTTCTTGTTCAGGTGAGGTTTCCAGCGCGATCGGTTTGACCCTTCTCCCTTCTCCCTTCCCCCTTCTCAAACGGAGTTCCCATGAAACCCGAATTCAAAATCCTCTCGCCGACAGCCATTCTGGGCTACGGCTTCCCTGAAGAAAGCTTCAAGCGCGGTATGGCGGAAAAGCCCGACCTGATCGCCGTCGATGCCGGTTCGACCGACCCCGGCCCCTACTATCTGGGCGCGGGCAAGGCCTTTACCGACCGCACCGGCGTCAAGCGCGACCTTCGTTACATGATCCGCGAAGGCGTCAAAGCCGGGATCCCGGTGGTCATCGGGACGGCCGGTGGCTCCGGGGCCGCGCCGCACCTCGAATGGTGTCGGCAAATCATCCTCGAAATCGCCGCCGAGGAAAAACTCGCCTTCAAGATGGCGGTGATTCCCACCGACATCGACAAGGCGACCGTTCACGCCGCACTGGATGCCGGGAAGATCGTCCCGCTCGATCTCGTGCCGCCACTCACCCACGAAGCCATTGACGCCAGTCCCTACATCGTCGCGCAGGCCGGGGTGGAGCCCTTCATCCGCGCCCTGCAGGCCGGTGCTCAGGTGGTGCTCGCCGGTCGCGCCTACGACCCGGCCTGTTTTGCTGCCCTGCCGATCATGAAGGGCTACGACGAAGGGCTGGCGCTGCATTGCGGCAAGATCCTCGAATGCGCGGCGATTGCCGCGACGCCCGGCTCCGGCTCGGACTGCGCGATGGGCATTTTGCGTGAAGATTCCTTCGTGCTGAAAGCCCTGTCGGATGATCGCAAATTCACCGCCGAATCGGCTGCGGCGCACACGCTCTACGAGAAATCCGACCCCTACCATCTGCCCGGCCCGGGCGGCGAGCTTGATCTCACGGCTTGTTCCTTCACCGAGATTGGCGACGGCATGGTCGAAGTGCGCGGCTCGAAGCATGTGCATACGCCCTACCATGTGAAGCTCGAAGGCTCGAAAATCGTCGGCTACCGCACCATCTCGATTGCCGGAACGCGCGATCCGATCATGATCGCCGGGATCGACGAGACGCTGGCTGCGGTCAAGGCGCGGGTGGAAAAAATCCTTGGGGATGAAGCCAAGGCACAGGTCTTCTTCCATCGCTACGGCAAGAACGGCGTGATGGGCGGGCTCGAACCCCTGAAGGATGCCGTATCGCACGAACTCGGTATCGTCATTGAAGCTGTGGCGCAGACGCAGGAAGAAGCCAATACGGTCTGCTCGCTGACCCGCTCGACCCTGCTGCACTACGGTTATCCGGGCCGCGTGGCCACGGCGGGCAACCTCGCCTTCCCGTTCTCGCCTTCGGATACGCCTGCCGGGGCTGTGTATGAATTCTCGCTTTATCACCTGATGCCGATCGATCCGAACACGGCATTTCCGTTCCGCATGGAGGAAGTGAAATGAAAAAAATCCTCGACATCGCCCGCGTCGTCCGCTCCAAGAATTCCGGGCCTTATGAACTGGTGCTCGACATCATGCTCAAGAACCGCGAACTGTTTGACCGGCTTCGCCAGAGCGGACAGTTTTCGGCGGAGAAGGTCGCTGCCGCCTACGGAGTGGAGCTGGCCGAAATCCGCAACATCGTCTGGTTTGAGCCGGCCAACGCCGTCAAGGTCGTGATGCCGCGCCGCATCGTCTCCGGCGCACCGGGCGATTCCGACGTTTATGGGGCGCAGCAACACGCGCCGCTGCTCGGGATGGAGTTTGACCTGTAGAGCAGGAAGGGGGAAGGGGGAAGAGAGAAGGGTGCGCCATCCGGTTTTTACAGATTGCGCCTTCCTCAAACGCCGCTTTCCCCATCGCGTATCCGCCACGATCGGTTTTACCCTTCCCCCTTCTCCCTTCTCCCTTCCCACCAAGGAACTCCATGACTGCCCTGACCACCCTGATCTACGCCGTTTATTACGCGCCGCGCGGGCGTTTGCGTCTGTATCGCTTGGGGCAGGACATTGCCCAGCGGCACCTGTATCCGACCGATCTGCTGGTTGGCGTCATCGGTGCCGAAGGCTCGGGCAAGTCGACGCTGATTCGCGGCCTGTTCCCCGGCCTTGAACTTACCAACGACGACGAAGGCATCAATCTGCGCACCGGGCCGATCTTCGATTTCAACGAATCCGACCGTTTTGGCCCGCACACCTACCATATCGACGTGCGCTACGAGCAGGCTTTTCACCAACTCTGGGAAATTGCCGAGGTCGTGACCGAGGCGGTCAGGCACCGCCGCCGGGTGATCGTCGAACACTTCGACCTGCTCTATCCCTACCTGAAATTCAACGCCCAGATCATCCTCGGCCTCGGCGAAGAGGTGCTGGTTGCCCGCCCGAACGTCTTTGGCCCGCACCCGGACGCGATCAAGGAAGTCGTCTACCGCACGGTCAAGTACCGGAAAATGGCGCATTCGGCGGAAGACATCACCACCATGATCCTGGCCCGTGACTACGGGGTCCCTGTCCCCAACCTGCATTCCGACGTCAAGCACGGTTTCGTCGTCGGTTTCGACAAGTTGCCCGGTATTGACCTTGCCAAACTGGAAGCGCAGGTCAAGGCTTATATTGAACAGGACTTGCCAATTTCTCCAGAGGACGAAGACAACATCCGTATCGGCGATGACATTATCCCCTGTACCGGCATCCGCACTCATGTGACTTCCACCGGCAAGATCGAAGCCTTCCGCCTGCTGCCCGAATTCCGTTTCAACCCGATCGACAAGCAGCATCTGCTGGTCGGCATCGTCGGCGAGGAGCAGGAAGAAACCGGTTTTGACCGTATCTTGCAGATTGTTGGCTAGCGTGAAAAACCTCTCCAACATAACGACGAAGCGCGGTTTGGTAGGGTGGATAAGCGAAGCGCCATCCACCGCTTGTCATTTGCCGCCGAAGGCGCAAGGCTGGGTTTTAATTCGAGTGACTGGATTGGTGGATGGCGAGCCTTCGGCCCTTATCCACCCTACGAAACCTGAGGGTTTTTCATCGTTCGGGATGGTAATGGCGATGGAATCCCACATGCAAATATCTGCACCACCTCTTTCTCAACTCCCCAAGGAACCGCAATGAATCCTGTCCGTTTGTCCCTGAGCCAAGGTCGCGT
>CAYMYD010000095.1:0-4958 GCA_964394535.1 uncultured Propionivibrio sp.
CTATCTTTTTGCCGGAGCCGGGGGCTTCGCCGGAACGTCGATCTCGACCAGTTTGAGGATGGCGACCGAAACGTTGTCGCCTTCGCCTCCGGCCCGTTGACGGGCCTGCGTGATCAGGATGTCGCAGGACTCGCGGGCAGAATGCCTGGCCAGCACCTGGCCCAGTTCGGCATCACTGAAATAACCCCACAAACCATCGGAACAAAGCAGGAAGGAGTCGCCGCCCTGCAGATCTTCTGCCATACCGTAGTCGATCTTCGGCGCTTCCTGCCCCCCCAGCGAGGTGATCAGGATATTGCGTTTGGCATGAACAGCGGCCTGCTGCGGCGTAATCTTGCCCTTGGCCAGCAACTGCTCGACATAGGAATGGTCGATGGTGCGAAAAACCAGCTGGTCGTCGTGGTAACGGTAGAGCCGACTGTCGCCGCAATGTGCCCAGCTGACCTTGCCGGGCTGCAAGAGCAGCATCACGGCGGTACTGTGCGGGTCTTTTTCGTTGATGAAGCGCGAGGCCTTGATCAGCATGTGCGCTTCCTTGATGCTGGCTTCCAGCATGTCGCGCGGGTCTTCGTCGCGCACTGAAAACTGCTCCAGGTTGTTGCGAGAGGTATGGATCACCTGCTGCGCTGCCAGCACGCCGCCCGTGTGTCCGCCCATGCCGTCGGCGACCACCGCCAGGGCCACACCGCCGCCCTTGGGATGCGGCACCAGCGCCACGCGATCCTGTTGTTCGGCGCGGTCTCCCTGATGCTGGGCAACGCAGGCATCAATACTTATCGTCATCTTCCTGATCCTTGCAGAGAATCAAAGTCAGTCCTGTTCGGCGGCATACCGGAAACGCTTATAATCGCCGTTTCCGGCGTACAGCCTCCCATTCTCCTTCAGGAAGCACTCATGGGCAACCGTCTTTCAAAAATAGTCACCCGCACCGGCGATGCCGGCATGACCGGACTGGCCAACGGCGAACGGGTCAGCAAGGATTGCCTGCGTATCGACTGCATCGGCGAAATCGACGAACTCAACTCCTGCCTCGGCGTCCTGCTGGCCGAGGAGTTGCCAGCCGCCGTGCGCGAGGTGCTGACCGTTATCCAGCACGAACTGTTCAATCTCGGTGGCGAAATCTGCCTGCCGGGTTACAGCGCGATTCAGGAAGCGCATATCCTGCATCTGGAAGAGCAGGTCGAAAAATTCAACGGAGAGCTTGCCCCGCTCAAGGAATTCATCCTGCCCGGCGGCAACCGGGCCGCGGCGCTGGCGCATCTTTCGCGCTCGGTCTGCCGCCGGGTCGAGCGACGGCTGGTGCATCTGGCTAACAGCGAAGCTGTCCCGGAACTGGCGCGCAAATACATCAACCGCCTCTCCGACCTGCTTTTCGTTCTCGCCCGCACCCTCAACCATGCCACTGGCCAGGGCGACATCCTGTGGCAGCACGAGCGGAAGAAATAGCGACAGGCGCGCGGTTTTTCCGCACACTGCGCGCCTTACGTTAGAATTCTTCCCTTTTTCCCGAAAGCCCGGTTGTGGATCTCCTGCTCCTGCTCAAAGCGCTTGTTCTTGGCATCGTCGAAGGGCTGACCGAATTCCTGCCCATCTCGTCGACCGGCCACCTGATACTGGTCGGCGATCTGCTCGATTTCAACGACGAGCGCGGCAAGCTGTTCGAAATCGTCATCCAGTCCGGGGCCATCCTGGCGGTGTGCTGGGAGTACCGGGCGAAGATCGGCACCGTGCTGGCCGGTCTGCTGCACCAGCGGGCCGCACAGCGGTTTGCCATCAATATTGTTGTCGCCTTTGTGCCGCTGGCCGGGCTTGGCCTCGCTTTCGGCAAGGCGATCAAGGCCTCGCTGTTCAACGCGCCGACCGTCGCCGCCACCTTCATCCTCGGCGGCTTCTTCATTCTTTGGGCCGAACGGCGCGAGCATCGCGTGCGGGTCGATGAAGTCGACGATCTGGCCACGCTCGACGCCCTGAAGCTCGGCCTGATTCAGGCGCTGGCGCTGATTCCCGGCACCTCGCGCTCGGGGGCGACGATCATCGGTGGCCTGTTTCTCGGCCTCTCGCGGCGCGCGGCGGCCGAGTTTTCGTTCTTTCTGGCGATTCCGACGCTGATCGGCGCTTCGCTCTACCAGCTTTACAAGGAACGCGCCCTGCTCAGCGTTGACGATCTCGGCATGTGGCTCGTCGGCTTTGCCGCCGCCTTCGTTTCGGCCTTTTTCTGCGTGCGCTGGCTGCTGCGTTTCATCTCCAATCACGATTTCACTCCCTTCGCCTGGTACCGCATCGCCTTTGGTCTGGTGGTGTTGGCAACCTGGCAGTTCGATCTGATCACCTGGGCCGCATGAGCAAAAAAATCCTCTACCTGCATGGCTTCGCCTCTTCCCCGGCGTCGTGGAAGGTGCAACTACTGGCAAGCGCACTTGCTCAACGCGGGTTGGGGGAACGCCTGCACTGTCCGGCCCTTTCGCCGGTGCCGGTCGAAGCGATTGCACAGGCGGAAGCCATCATCAACCAGCATGGGCGAGAGTTCACGCTGATCGGCAGTTCGCTCGGCGGTTTTTACGCCACCTGGCTGGCCGAAAAACACGATCTGCCTGCCGTGCTGATCAATCCGGCGGTTATCGCGCCGATCTCGCTGCATAAATATCTCGGCCCGCAGCACAACCTGCACACCGGTGCCTATTTCGAATTCACCGAAGCGCATATTGCCCAGTTGCGCCAAATGGAAGTGCCGACGGTCAATCCGGCGCATTACTGGCTGCTCGTCGAAACCGGTGATGAAGTGCTCGACTATCGTGTCGCCGTCGAGCGCTACGCCGGTTGCCGCCAGTCGGTGCTGGAAGGCGGCGATCACAGCTTCACCCGCTTCCCTGAAATGTTGCCGCAACTCATTGAATATTGCGGCTTATAATTCCTGCATGCATCTCCTCTTCGAAGAAGACGGCGCCTTCAAAACCGCCACCATCCTTGCCGATAACGACAGCAGCCTGCAGGTCGAAACGGCGTCGGGCAAGCGCGCCAAGATCAAGGCGGCAAACGTGCTGCTGCGTTTCAATGAGCCCGCGCCGGGCGAATTGCTGGCGCAGGCCGAGGTGCTGGCTGCCGACATCGAGGCGGATTTTCTCTGGGAGTGCCTCGCCGACGGCGAATTCCAGTTTACCGAGGTGGCCGACGATTATTACGGGCACAAGGCCGGCCCGATTGAGGCGACGGCCTTGCTGCTGGCCCTTTTCGCCGCGCCGGTTTACTTCCATCGCAAGGGCAAGGGGCGTTTCCGCAAGGCACCGGCGGATATCCTCGCCGCCGCACTGGCCGGTCTGGAGAAAAAACGCCAGCAGGCCATCGCCATCGAGCGCATGGTGGCCGAACTCAAGGCGTTCACGCTGCCGCCGGAATTTTCCGCGCAACTCGATCAGCTCCTTTACAAGCCGGATCGCAATCGCCCGGAAACCAAGGCGCTGGAAGCCGCCTGCGCCGAAACCGGCCTCCCGGCGCTGCATCTGCTGGCGCGCTGCGGGGCCATTGCCTCGGCACACAACTACCATTTGCAGCGCTTCCTGCGTGAATACTTCCCGCGCGGCACGGCTTTTCCGGCGCACGAACTGCCTGCCCTGACGGTCGATCTGCCGCGTGCCGACGTCCGGGCCTTTTCGATCGACGATGCCGAAACGACGGAAATCGACGACGCCTTTTCGCTGCAAGCGCTGCCCGGCCTGGGCTGGCGGGTCGGCATCCACATCGCTGCGCCGGGACTTGCCCTCCTGCCCGGCTCAGCGCTCGATACCGTCGCCCGCGAACGTCTGTCGACGGTCTATATGCCCGGCCACAAGATCACCATGCTGCCTGCTGAAGTCGTCGAGCACTTCACCTTGCAGGCGGGAAGCGACTGCCCCGCGCTCTCGCTCTACCTCACGGTTTCGCCGGATTTCGAGATCAGCGCGCATGAGTCGCGGCTGGAGATTGTCCCCATTGCCGCCAATCTGCGCCTGCCGGACATCGAGCCCCTGTTCAACGCGCAGACGGTGAATGGCGAACTCCCCGACTTTCCCTTCCGCGACGAACTCGCCACGCTCTGGCAACTGGCCAGCGCCTGCGAGGGGCGGCGTGGCAAGCCATCGGCGATTCAGGGTGTCCACGACTACAACTTCAGCATCGAGGGGGATCTGGTCGATGAGCCGAATTGCCGTGTACGCATCAGTGAGCGGGCACGCGGCAGCCCGCTGGACAAGCTGATCGGCGAACTGATGATCATCGCCAACAGTGTCTGGGGTGGTTTTCTGGCGGAAAAAGGGGTCGCCGGACTCTATCGGGTGCAGACGGGCGGCAAGGTGCGCATGAGCACTTCGCCGCAAGCGCACGAGGGTCTGGGCGTGGCGCAATACGCTTGGTCGACCTCGCCCCTGCGCCGTTATGTCGATCTGGTCAATCAGTGGCAACTGATCGCCTGCATCAACGGCGATACGCCGTATTTCAAGGCGCGTTCGACCGAACTCTTTGCCGCCCTGCGCGATTTTGAGCTCACCTACGCGGCCTACGCCGAATTCCAGCGCGGCATGGAGCGTTACTGGTGCCTGCGCTGGTTGCAGCAGGAAGGGCTGTCGTCAGTCACCGCCACGGTGCGACGCGAAAACCTGATCAAGCTTGACCAGTTGCCAATCATCCAGCGGGTCAGTTCGCTGCCCGAACTCAAGCCGGGAACGCGGGTTTGCCTCAACATCGAATCCATCGACCTGCTGACGCTCGGCTTGGAGCTGCGTTACAGCGAAACGCTGGCAGAAAGCAGTGACGAAACCGTAGACGAAGAAACGCTTCTGGAGGAAATTGACTGACGTGGAACGCATCGGCAGCGATAGCTGGGACGCCGCCAACGGGCGCAAACTGTGGATCGGGATCGGCATCTCGCTGCTCCTGCACGCCCTGCTGCTCACGCTCAACTTCACCTTCCCCGAGGCTTCGCGGGC
>CAYMYD010000095.1:5058-8630 GCA_964394535.1 uncultured Propionivibrio sp.
GCGCTGGCCATGGCGCGCTTCGAGGGCGAAATTGCCCGCGACCTCGACGAGTACAACAAACGTCCGCGCAAAAAGAATATCGGCACCCGCGTCGAGGAATACCGCTTTGCCCAGTACGTCGAGGACTGGCGCAACAAGGTCGAGCGGGTCGGCACGCTGAACTATCCGGAAGCCGCCAAGGGCAAGCTGTTCGGCTCGCTGATCCTTTCGGTGACGATCCGCAGTGACGGAAGCGTCGACAAGATCATCATCGACCGTCCCTCCGGCCACCGCATCCTGGACGAAGCCGCGCGGCGCATCGTGCAGATGGCCGCTCCCTACGCGGTCTTCCCGCCGGACATCCGGCGCGACTACGAAATCCTCGAAATCACCCGCACGCTGACTTTCACCAACAGCAATCTGCTGGACGCGAAGAGCCGCTGATGTTTTTCCGCTGGTGCAAACGGCTGTTGCTGGCCCCTTTTGTCCTGCTGCTGCTCTACCAGATGTGGCTGTTCGGCTGGATCGGCTGGTGGCGCTGGAACAACCCCGAGCTGACGCGCTTCATGGAAATCCGCCTGCACGAGTTGCAGCAGAAAGACCCGGCGGCACGCCTGAAACAGCAGTGGCTCGCCTATCCGGCGATTTCAAACCATCTCAAGCGCGCCATCGTCGTCTCCGAGGACGACCTGTTCGTCGCCCACGACGGTTTTGACTGGAACGGCATCCAGAAGGCCATGGAAAGAAACCGCCAGCGCGGGAAAATCGTCGCCGGTGGCTCGACGATCACCCAGCAACTGGCCAAGAACCTGCTGCTCTCGCCGGACAAGACGCCGTGGCGCAAGGCGCAGGAGGCGGTGATCACGGTGATGATCGAAGCGACCTGGAGCAAGCAGCGAATCCTTGAGGTGTACCTCAACGTCATCGAATGGGGCAACGGCGTTTTTGGTGCCGAAGCGGCGGCGCAGCACCATTTCGGCATCAGTGCCGCCCGGCTGTCTCCCGAACAGGCGGCGCGTCTGGCCGTCATGGTTCCCAGCCCGCGCTTTTACGACCGCAACCGCAATGCGCCATCATTGACTGTGCGCAGCGAGATCATCTTGGGCCGCATGCCTGCGGCACGGATACCGTAAGCCAGGTGAGCCATGCCTGTGCCTGCAGAAATGGCGTTGTTCAGGGTCAAGCCGACATACAGCAACCCGGAATCTGAATTTCACGCAAGTCGCCACAATCCCTTAGAATACCGGATGTACTGCAAGAGATAATTCATGATCGGCATCCTCCTGATTACCCACGGCACCTTTGGCGAAAGTCTGGTGCAGAATGTTTCGCATATTCTCGGTGCGCGTCCGGCACTGATTGGCCAGTTGGGCGTCTTGCCCCGGGACAATCCGCCTGCGCTGTTGCCGCAGGCGCAGGCGGCACTGAAGGCGGTCGATGGCGGAGCAGGCGTGCTGATCATGACCGACATGCTGGGCGCTTCACCCTCCCGACTGGCGATGCACTTGCTGGAGCCGGGGCGGATCGAAGGCGTGGCCGGACTGAATCTGCCGATGCTGCTACGGGCGCTGACCTACCGCCAGCAAGGGATGGAAATCCTCGTGCAGAAAGCGCTCAGTGGAGGGCGTGAGGGGGTTATCAACATGCACCGGCAAACACCGGACAATTGACGGGAAAACCAAATGACACGCACAGAAATTGAAATCACCAACAAGCTCGGACTGCACGCCCGCGCCTCGGCCAAACTGACACAACTGGCAACCGGTTTCGAATCCGAGGTCTGGATGGAAAAGGGTAGCCGCCGGGTCAACGCCAAAAGCATCATGGGTGTGATGATGCTGGCTGCGGAGAAAGGCGCAAAGGTTATCGTCGAAACGGCTGGCAGCGACGAGCAGGCGGCGATGGACGCCCTGCTCAAACTGATCGGGAACAAGTTCGGTGAAGGAGAATAAACTGAAAGCCAGCTTCACCCTGCATGGCCTGCCGGTGTCTGGTGGCATTGCCATCGGCTCGGCGTATCTGGTTTCGCAGGCTACGCTGGAAGTTTCGCATCTGCTCATTCCGCCACGCGGGGTGGAAAAGGAGGTGGCGCGTTTCGATGCGGCGCTGGCGGCCATCCGTCAGGATTTTGCCGATCTCAAGGCCAGCATGGCCGCTGCCGACCTCAGCGCCTTTGTCGACCTGCACCTGATGATTCTCGCCGACCCGGAACTCTCCGAAGTTCCCCGGCAGATCATCCGTGAGCGGCGTTGTAACGCCGAATGGGCGATTGTCCAGCAGATGGGCCTCCTGGTCGAACAGTTCGAGAAAATCGACGACGTCTATCTGCGTGAGCGCAGCTATGACGTGCGCCAGGTAGTCGAACGGGTGGTGCGCGAACTGGCCGGCCATTCCGGCGGGCGTCTGGGCAAGGGCATCAAGGGCGAAAACCTGATTGTCGTCGCGCATGACCTCTCGCCAGCCGACGTGATCGCCTTCCGCGAACACAATTTCGCCTCCTTCATCACCGACGCGGGTGGCGCGACCTCGCACACGGCCATTCTGGCCCGCGGCATGAACATTCCGGCGGTACTCGGCCTGCACAATGCGCGTCAGCTGATCCATGACAAGGAAACGCTGATCGTCGACGGCACGCACGGCGTGGTCATCGTCAATCCCGATCCACGGGTGCTGGAGGAATACCAGCTCAAGAAGAGCCAGTTCGAAATCGACCGCTCGAAGCTGCGCCTCCTGAAAACTGCGCGGGCAACGACGCTCGACAAGGTCAAGATCGAACTGCTGGCCAATATTGAAGGCCCGCATGAAGTGCCGCTGGCGCTGGAAAACGGCGCGGAAGGTATTGGCCTCCTGCGTACCGAATTCATCTTCCTCAAGCAAAGCGAGATGCCCAGCGAAGACGAGCAGTTCGAAGCCTACCGCAAGGTGGTCAAGGGCATGGAAGGCTGGCCGGTGACCATCCGCACCTTCGATCTGGGCAACGACAAGGTCTTGCCGTCGGATCAAGGCGAGGCGCGCAAACGCAGCAATCCGGCGCTGGGCCTGCGCTCGATCCGTCTGTCGCTGGCAGAGCCCAAACCCTTCCAGGCGCAGTTGCGCGCCATCCTGCGCGCCTCGAAATACGGCAAGATCAAACTCCTGGTTCCGATGCTGTCGCACGCGCACCAGATTGATCTGACCCTGGCCGCGCTGGAGCAGGCCAAGGCCAGTCTGCGTAGCGAACGCATCGCCTTCGACGAAAAAATCGAGGTCGGCAGCATGATCGAAGTGCCGGCGGCAGCGCTGGCCATCGGCCCCTTCCTGCGGCGGCTGAATTTCCTGTCGATCGGCACCAATGACCTGATTCAATACACGCTGGCCATTGACCGTAGCGACGAACAGGTCTCCAGCCTTTACGACCCACTGCATCCGGCGGTATTGATGCTGCTTGCCCACATCATCGGTAGTGCCGAAAAGGCGGGCATTCCGGTCTCGATGTGCGGCGAACTGGCCGGCGACCCGCAGCTGACACGCCTGCTGCTTGGCATGGGCCTGCGCCAGTTCTCGATGTTCCCGGCACAGATTCCCGAGGTCAAGCAGAAGATCAAGCAGAGCAA
>CAYMYD010000096.1:0-8609 GCA_964394535.1 uncultured Propionivibrio sp.
AACGGGCGATCTGGGGCGGACGGGCCGACCTGCGCGCCGTGCTATACATGGCAGCTCTTTCCGCCATGCGCTCCAACCCCGGCATCAAGCGGTTCGCCGAACGACTCAAAGCCGCCGGAAAACCCGCCAAGGTCGTCATCGTCGCCTGTATGCGAAAACTCCTCACCGTCATGAACGCCATGATCAAAAACAATACCCCCTGGCAATCAGATTTCGCTTGACTTGAAACACGGTTGCTTCCCCCTTCCCGCCTTTTACATCTCGAACTTCGGATTAATGAGATTCTCGAAGGAGAAGGTTTCATCCCATTGTTCCTGCGTCAGCAACTGGCGCTCCTTGACCACCACGTCGTGCAGCGGCTTGCCGGTCTTGTGGCATTCCTTGGCGATTTCGGAGCATTGCTGGTAGCCGAGCAGGGGCTTCAGGATGGTAATGATGCCCAGTGAGTTCAGCACCATGTCGCGTGTGCGCTCGGCGTTCGCCGTGATGCCATCGACGCAGTTGAGGCGCAGGCTGTTCACTGCATTTTCCATCGTGTAGATCGAGGTGAACAGCGCGTAGGTGATGACCGGCTCCATCACGTTCAGTTGTAGTTGCCCGGCGGAGGAGGCGAGCGTCACGGTCAGGTCGAGGCCGGTGACGAGGAAACAGGTCTGGTTGACCGACTCCGGGATGACTGGATTCACCTTGCCCGGCATGATCGAGCTGCCCGGCTGCTTCTGCGGCAGGTTGATTTCGTTCAGGCCGCAGCGCGGGCCGGAAGCGAGCATCCGGATGTCGTTGCAAATCTTGGTCAGCTTGCAGGCGGTGCGCTTGATCGTCGCCGAGAGCGAAACGTAGTCGCTGGTGTCGGACGTCGCGGCGATGAGGTCGTGTTCAAGAACAAAGTTGCGCCCGGTGATTTCGGTGAGGTATTTGGTGGCGAGTTCCGGAAAGCCCGGCGCAGCGGTAACGCTGGTGCCGATGGCGGTGGCGCCGAGGTTCACTTCGTGCAGCAGGTTGCTCACTTCCTGGATGCGGCCGATTTCCGCGCCGAGCACCGAGCCCCAGCCGTTGAACTCCTGCCCCAGCGACATCGGCACGGCGTCCTGCAGGTGGGTGCGGCCCATCTTCAGCACTTTCTCGAATTCCTTGCCCTTGGCGTAGAACGAGCTTTGCAGCTTGCGCAGGGCCTCCATGTAGCTTTCAAGGCGCATCAGCAGCGCAAGACGGAAGGCGGTTGGGTACACGTCGTTGGTCGACTGGCCGAAATTGACGTGGTCATTGGGGCTGACGATGGCGTATTCGCCTTTTTTGTGGCCCATTGTTTCGAGCGCGACGTTGGCGATGACTTCGTTGGCGTTCATGTTGACCGAGGTGCCGGCGCCGCCCTGGATGAAATCGGTGATGAACTGGTCGAGCAGTTCGCCGGCGATCAGCCGGTCGCAGGCGGCGACGATGGCGTTGCAGATGCGCGGGTCGAGACAGCCGAGGTCGCGGTTGGCCAGGGCGCAGGCTTTCTTGACGTAGCCGAAGGCCTTGACGGAATAAGGCTCGGCTGACATCGAAATGCCGGTGATGTGGAAGTTCTCCTTGCCGCGCAAGGTCTGGACGCCATAATAGGCATCATTCGGGATTTGCTTTTCGCCAAGAAAATCTTTTTCGGTGCGGTATCCGTTGCTCATAACTCCTCCTGGGGCGTGGTGATGGAAAGATTACACGCACCATCCTACCAGCTTCGTGCAACAGTAGCTTGTTGAAAAAAAAGTATCTTTCTCAAGATTTGCCAACTTTATGCAAAAGCAGGCGGGTTTCCAAAATCTGTTTTTAACCCGGATTGTCCACTTGTTCCTGTTTGACTGCTGGCGGTGAGGTGGCGTTATTCAATAGCGACTTCGACACGGTCGCGCCCGTGTGTCTTGGCGGCGTAGAGTGCCTTGTCAACCCTCGTCAGCAGGTTCTCGACGCTGCCTCCGGCGACGGATTGTGCGACGCCCAGACTGGCCGTGATACGCAGTGCCTGGCCGTTGATGTAGAAGGGCGTGTCGGCGATCCGGCTGCGGATTTTCTCGGCGGCCAGCAGGGCGCCTTCCAGCGGTGTGCTCGGCAGCACGATCAGGAATTCCTCGCCGCCCCAGCGGGCGACCATGTCCGGCGTGCGTAGCATGCTCTTCATGCGGACGGCGGTTTCGATCAGGACGTTGTCGCCGGCATCGTGGCCGTAGTTGTCGTTAATGCGCTTGAAATGATCCAGGTCGAGCAGCAGCACCGTCAGCACCGTCTGATTCCTGTCGTTGTGCAGGAATTCGTAGCTCAGGTGGTCAAGGATGGCGCGGCGATTCATCAGGCGTGTCAGATAGTCGGTCGAGGCGGCCTCCTGCAAGGCATTCTGGGCCACCATGCGTTGTGCGATTTCCTCGCTCAGGCGGTTGTTGACTTCCTTCAGGTCGGCGGTTCGCTGCGTGACACGGGTTTCAAGCTCTCTCTTGGCCAGGCTCAGTTCGTCAAAGGCTTTTTGCCTTTCCCTTTCGGCCTGGGTCAGTGCGCCGGACATGTCGTTGATCGCCAGTAAAAGCTGGTCGAACTCATCGTTGGAATGCACGATGATTTTTTCGCTCAGTTTGCCGCGTGCGATGTCTCCGCAGCGCACAATGGCCGTGCTGATGCGACTCATGAAACGCGAAGTGAGATGTTGCGCAAACAGGAAGGCCAGCACGATGGCGGATGTCAGAGAGATCAGTCCGGCAATACGCAATCCCTTGAACTTGTCCTGTACCTGATCGGCACGCATGTCGATCCCGAGCAGATATTCGCCCATGCCGTTTTTCAGCGGCGCATAACCGGAGAGGAAGGAACCCCATTCGTCATCCGTGATTTCCGGGAGCACGGACGCTCCGGTAAAGCCACGCATCAGGGCGGGTGTAACCTGCTTGTATTCCATGCCGGGCGTGGCCTGTTTCTCCGTCTCGTCGGTATCGACGACGAAAAGCACACGGCCACCCTGCTGACGCATGATGTATAGAAAAGCAATGTCCGGGTTCATGCGCCGCAAGGCACGCAAATGCCCCAGCGTGTTGATGTAAGCCGGGCAGTTGAGGTCGTTGACACAGCGGACGTCACGCAGGGTATTGGCATCAATCGTCTGGCTGATCAGTGCCGCACTCGACTGCAGGCGTTCTTCCAATCCGCTCTGGATGCTGTTCAGCGCACTGGCGTAGAAGAAAGCGCCGATGCTTCCGGAAACCAGCAGCACGGCAAACACGTGGCTGATGAACAGCTTGAGGCTAATGGACAGGTTCGAGTTCATTTTTTCTGGAGAATGGCGACGAGGGTGTCCGAATAACTTTTGGGAAATCCAATTGAAGTGGAGCACGGCAAACAGGGCGTGTCAACGCAAATCCCCGCTGTCTGCGGGGATTCGGGAACATGGCATGGAGGTGGGATGTTTTCCTGAATTATTCCATGGCAACTTCGACGCGGTTACGCCCTCGCGATTTGGCAGCGTAGAGCGCTTTGTCGACGAGTCGTAGCAGGCTTTCGGTGCTGCAGTCGTGAGTGGATTGCGCGATGCCCAGACTGGCCGTGATGCGCAGTGCCTGGCCGTTGATGTAGAAGGGCGTGTCGGCGATCCGACTGCGGATTTTCTCGGCAGCGAGCAGCGCACCATCCAGTGGCGTGTTCGGCAGCACGATCAGGAATTCCTCGCCGCCCCAGCGGGCGACCATGTCCGGTGTGCGCAGCATGCTCTTCATGCGGACGGCGGTTTCGATCAGGACGTTGTCGCCAGCATCGTGGCCGTGGTTGTCGTTGACGCGTTTGAAATGATCCAGGTCGAGCAGCAGCACCGTCAGTACCGTCTGGTTCCTGACGTTGTGCAGGAATTCGTAGCCCAGACGGTCGAGAATGGCGCGGCGATTCATCAGGCGTGTCAGATAGTCGGTCGAGGCGGCCTCCTGCAAGGCATTCTGGGCCACCATGCGTTGTGCGATTTCCTCGCTCAGGCGGTTGTTGACTTCCTTCAGGTCGGCGGTTCGCTGCGTGACGCGGATTTCAAGCTCTTTCTTGGCCTGGTTCAGTTCGTCAAAGGCTTTTTGTCTCTCCCCTTCGGCTTGGGTCAGTGCGCCGGACATGTCGTTGATCGCCAGCAAAAGCTGGTCGAATTCATCGTTGGAATGCACGATGATTTTTTCGTTCAGTTTGCCGCAGGCGATGTCGTTGCAGCGCACAATGGCCGCACTGATGCGACTCATGAAGCGAGAGCTGAGGTGTTTCGCAAGCAGCAGCGCGAGCATGACGGAGAACAACAGGGAGAACAGTCCGGCAATGCGCAGATTATTGAATTTATCCTGCACCTGATCGGTACGCATGTCGATCCCGAGCAGGTATTCACCCATGCCGTTTTTCAGTGGTGCGTAACCGGAGAGGAAGCCACCCCATTCGTCGGTTGTAATGCCCTGATCAACAGACAGGCCGGTAAAGCCCTGCATCATTGTCGGCGGAACCTTTTCGTATTCCTTGCCGGGCGGCGCCTGTTTATCTGTTTCGTCGGCATCAACGACAAAAAACACACGCCCGCCCTGCTGGCGCATGATGTACAGAAAAGCAATGTCCGAGTTCATGCGCTGCAAGGTGCGTAAATGCCCTAATGCGTTGATGTAGCCCGGACAGGTGATGTCCCTGGCGCAACGGACATCGCGCAGGGTATTGGCATCAAGGGTCTGGCTGATCAGTGCCGCGCTCGACTGCAAGCGTTCTTTCAGCCCGGTTTGCATGCTGTTCAGCGCGCTGGCGTAGAAGAAAGCGCCGATGCTTCCGGAAACCAGCAGCACGGCAAGCGCGTGACTGATGAACAGTTTGAGGCGGATGGTCAGGTTCGGACTCATGGTTTGCTTGCGCTGTTCCCGGATGGTTGGTGACAGGGGGGCAAAGTGAAACATGGCAAACCGGGGGTGTCAACGTGGAATCCTGCGGTTGCCGGGCTCCCGCACCTTATAATCCGCCCAGGCGTTACTTGCCGTTCAGGAAAATATTTGTGGGGATTATGAGCAAACTCGACAAGACACTACAGTTGATTGAAGACGCGATGGCCTGGGCGCAGCGCCCGGTGCTGCTGCTTTCCGGCGGCAAGGATTCGCTCCTGCTGCTTGACCTGTGCGAGCCGTACCGTGAGCGCCTGCATCTGGTCTGGGCGCGTACCAGCGAGGTCTTCCCGCACATGGTCGATTTCATGCGCCAGCGCACGGCGGGTTGGGATTTCAAGGAGCTGGTCAGCGACCAGGCCGCCTATTTCGCCAAAAAAGGGCTGCCTTCGGCGATCATCCCGGTGCGTCAGCGTCCGCATGAAAAACCCAGCGGCGTGATGATCCAGTCCGCCGGTTACTGCTGCAAGGATTTGCAGTACCGGCCGCTGGTGCGCTACGTCAAGCAATACGGGGCCGACATGCTGCTACACGGGCAAACGGTGGAGGATCTGCGTCTTCTGCGCTTGTCGGTACCCGGCCTGTTCAAGTCAGCGAGGGAGACCCAACTCGTCGCGCCACTCGCCGAATGGCTGAGCGACGAGGTGATGGATTACTGTCGGAAGCAGAACGTCGACCTGCCGCTGCAATATCGCACCGGTTTCGAGGATTCTCTGGAATGCTGGAACTGCACGGTGCGCACCGACCTCAAGCGTTTCGTGTGGATGCAGCAACATTGTCCTGAACTGGCGACCCGGCTCGGCGAAATGATGGATCTCGTTTATGGCACGGTGACGGCAGACTACGAAACGCACATCAAGCCGATTCTCGACGCGGCAAAGCGTCCGTAGGTGAGCGTTCAGCGCCTGACCGCGTCGGCCCAGCAATTGGGCGTTTCAAAGAGGCGCACCCGTTCGAGTTGCAGGTGATTGCCGAAGCGGTCACGGAAAACGGGGTCAAGAATGGCGAAGGCTTTCTCGGCCAGATTCTCGGCGGTTGGCACGCAGTCGAGCAGCACCGTCTTGTGGCCCGGCAGGCTGCTCAGGAATTCCACGACCGGCGTATCGCCTGCATAGGCCAGAAACGCATGATCCCAGAGGTCAACGACATGCTGTTTGGCGAGTGATTTGACTTCGGAAAAATCCATCACCATGCCGTTGGCGGCGTTGCCGTCCTGGCGGATGATCTCGCCACTGAGCGTGATCTCCAGCGCGTAACGATGCCCGTGCAGATGTCGGCACTGGCTCTGGTGGTCGGGGATGCGGTGTCCGGCATCGAATTCAAGGCGGCGGGTGATGAGCATTGCAAAAATCCGGTGATGATTCGGGGTAGGATTATAAAACAGAGGACGATTTCAGTCCGCTTTTCACGGCCTTTCCCCATGTTGACCATCGAAGACCATAATCGCGACGTAACCGGCATGACCTACGTCTATCCGGTGATTTCCCGGCGTGCCGGAGGGGTATCGATTGGTATCAATCTCAACCCGAACAATGCCTGCAATTGGGCCTGTGTTTATTGCCAGGTGCCTGGTCTGACACGCGGCGGCCCACCGCCGGTGCGGCTTGAGTTGCTGGAAAGCGAACTGCGCACCTTTCTGCGTGAGGTCACTGAAGGCGATTTCATGTTGCGTGAAGTGCCTGCCGAGGCCCGTCGGCTGGTCGATGTCGCCTTTTCTGGCAATGGCGAGCCGACCAGTGCCAGCGGTTTTGACGGCGCGGTCTGTCGGCTTGAAACCGTGCTGCGGGATTTTGCGCTGATCGATACGCTCAAGGTTCGCCTGATCACCAACGGCAGCCTGCTACATCGCACCGAAGCCGCGCAGGGCATCGCCCGCATCGGCGCACTGAATGGTGAGGTCTGGTTCAAGCTCGACCGTGCCACGGTCAGCGGTGTCGAAGCGATCAACAACGTCCGCCTCTCCCCCCGTCGTAGTCGTGCCGCCCTGCTCAAATGCGCCGAACTGGCGCCGACCTGGATTCAGACCTGCTGGTTTGCCCTCGACGGCAAGGAGGCCGACGAGGTCGAACAACTGGCCTATCTTGAGTGGCTCGCTTCGGTTCGTGAAAAAATCCGCGGCGTCCATCTTTACGGTGTGGCCCGCCCCTCCCTGCAAGCGGCTGCCCCCCGTCTGTCGCGTCTGCCGGTCGAGTGTTTCGAGCGCTTTGCCGGGCGTATTACCGCACTTGGCATTCCGGTGCTCGTCAATCCGTGAAAATCCTTGAAAACCAGATGCCTGACAGATTGCACTGGCGGATTTTTGAGGTAGAATCCCCCTCCTTTGACAACGACAACGCAGGTTTGTAATGGCACTGATAGTTCAGAAGTTCGGTGGCACCTCGGTCGCAACGACGGAGCGCATCAAGAATGTCGCCAAGCGGATTGCCCGCTGGAAAGCACGGGGGAATGACATCATCGTCGTGCCTTCGGCCATGTCCGGCGAAACCAACCGCCTGATTGCCCTGGCCAAGGAGATTTCTCCGAAGCCGGATCCCCGCGAACTCGACGTGATCGCCGCCACCGGCGAACAGGTCACCATCGGCCTGCTGGCCATGGCCTTGCAGGAAGAAGGGCTGAAGGCGAAAAGCTATACCGGCCCGCAAGTGCGCGTGCTGACCGACAGCGTCTTCACCAAGGCTCGCATTCTCAAGATCGACGACGAAAAAATCCGCAAGGATCTTGACGAAGGCTATGTCGTGATCGTCGCTGGTTTCCAGGGCGCGGACGAGGCGGGCAACATCACCACGCTGGGCCGTGGCGGTTCCGACACCTCCGCCGTGGCACTGGCAACGGCGCTGAAAGCCGACGAATGCCAGATCTACACCGACGTTGACGGTGTTTACACCACCGACCCGCGCATCGTTCCCGAAGCGCGCAAGCTCGATACCATCACCTTTGAGGAAATGCTGGAAATGGCCAGCCTGGGCTCAAAGGTGCTGCAAATCCGCTCGGTCGAATTTGCCGGTAAATACAAGGTCAAACTACGCGTACTCTCAAGCTTCGAAGACGAAGGCGAAGGTACCCTGATTACTGTTGAGGAAGAAAAAAACATGGAACATCCGATCATCTCCGGCATCGCTTTCAGCCGTGACGAAGGCAAACTGACCATTCTCGGCGTCCCCGATCAGCCGGGCGTGGCCTACCAGATTCTTGGCCCGATTGCCGATGCCAACATCGACGTTGACGTCATCATCCAGAACGTCAGTCAGGACGGCACGACCGACTTCTCGTTCACCGTCAATCGCGGTGATTACGACAAGGCGATGGCGCTGCTCCAGAAGACCGCCGAAAAACTCAAGGCGCGCGGTGTTGTCGGCGATAACAAGACCTGCAAGGTCTCGGCAGTTGGTGTCGGCATGCACTCGCATCCGGGCGTGGCCAGCAAGATGTTTGGCGCTTTGGGCGCTGAAGGCATCAACATCAAGATGATCTCCACCTCCGAAATCAAGATTTCCGTGGTGATCGACGAGAAGTATCTGGAACTGGCCGTCCGCGTGCTGCACAAGGTATTCGGGCTGGACAAGGAGTAGGTAAAAAATTTGACCGGATGCGCGCGACCCGTTATCATCGCGCGCTCCTGGAGACGTGGCCGAGAGGTCGAAGGCACTCCCCTGCTAAGGGAGCATTCGGGCAAAACCTGAATCGAGGGTTCGAATCCCTCCGTCTCCGCCA
>CAYMYD010000097.1:0-2053 GCA_964394535.1 uncultured Propionivibrio sp.
TAGATGAGCAGGTCCCAGTAGCCGGTGGCAAAGGCGCACAGGCCGGTGAACACGGCAAACATCACGATGGTCCAGGTCAGCACGCGGATACGTCCGTAAACGTCGCTCAGCGCACCGAAGATCAGGCCGCCGGCGACGGCACCGACCAGGGTCCAGGTCACCAGGGACCCGGCTTGCGTTGGGGAAAGGTTCAAGTCGGCAGAAATCGCCGACAGCATGAAACCGAGGATCAGTAAATCAAAACCGTCCATGGCATAGCCGACGGTCGAACCAGCCAGGGCTTTCCAGCCGTATTTGGTGACCTTGTCGCTATTGGCGCCGTTGGTGGTTGGTTGGTTGGTGTTTGTTCCCATAATGCAATCTCCTGAGAATTTAAAAAATACAAACAAGAATCAAACCGGCCACTAATTGCTACTTGATTATTTTTGTCTAAGCATGCCTCTCGCTGAGAGAAAAATTGATTAAAAATGATCTTAAAGAGCCGATCAGAGACAGAAAGTTCATCATTTTCTGTTGTTTTTCATTGACTTAGGTGAAGCAGGGCGGAGCATATCACAATCCGGAAAAAAGAGCGGCGTCTGTTTTATCGAGGTGTTTTTTCGCGGAAGAAGGCAAGGTTTTTGTTCCGCTTCATGGCCTGGCTTTGCCGGAATTTTCCGTCGTCGTTATTCTGCGGCATTCAAATCCCGTCTTGTTGCATCGGCCTGTGAGCCTGGGGCATCGGTGGCCGAACGTGCCCGGACGCATCAGATTAACCGAGTAAGCTTTGCTACTGAGTGACGAGCAAAGGGTATGATGTCGCTCAATTCAGATGCAGGGAGAAGAGGATGAACAAGATGTTCTGGCAGCTTTTTTTTCTGGTTCCTTTGTCCTTGGGCGTCCTGTCCGGGCCTGCGCTCGGGCAGACTGATCGGCGTCCACCTCGCCCCATGCCGCCCATCATCGGCCCCGGAATCGTCCTCCAGGACCCGGCTCTCATCCCCATCCGTCTGGATGCCGTCAAGATCGACGCGCAGGTGCACGGCAACGAGGCCATCACCCGGCTTGAGCTTGTTTTCTTTAATCCCAATGCCCGGGTGCTCGAAGGCGAATTGCAATTTCCCCTCCTGGCCGGGCAGCAGGTCGTCGGTATGGCGATGGAGGTCCGGGGGGCGCTGCGCGAGGCGGTCCCCGTCGAGAAGGCCAAGGGGCAGGAAGTCTTTGAGGATGTGATCCGCCAGAAGGTGGACCCCGCGCTCCTGGAGGTCACACAGGGCAACAATTACAAACTCCGTGTCTATCCGCTGGAGGCCAAATCCAGCAAGCGTGTGGTTCTGCGCCTGCTTGAAACCTTGCCGGTGCGCGAGAAAGAGATCCTCTTTCGTCTGCCTGTGAGCTACGCCAGCAAGTTGCCGCAGCTCGACCTTATCCTCAAAGTGTTTGGCTCACAGACCAAACCCAAGGCCGTGGGGGGTGCTCTGGGCAACGTGCTCTTTGCCCGCAAGGGAGAAGTCTATGAGGCCACGGTACGTCGGGAACATTTTTCCGCTCAGGGGGGAGTCCTCGAAGTGCGTGTGCCGGTGCCGGAACGCGCCTCCGTCAGTACCCAGACCTACGAGGACAAGACCTATTTCCGTGCCGAGTTCCCGGTGCCGCCGGTCAAACCCGTCAAGCGGCAGCTCCCGGGGAAGGTGGCGCTGTATTGGGACGCCTCGGGTTCGGGCGCACAGCGCGACAAGGCGCAGGAGCTCGCCCTGTTGGGGCACTATTTCAAGGCGATGGAGCAGGGAACGGTCGATTTGATCGTCTTTCGGGATACGCCAGAAAAACCGCAGACTTTCCAGGTGACTGCGGGAGACTGGACGGCGCTGAAAAAACATCTCGAATCGCTGCCCTATGATGGGGGCACCAGCTTTACCGGGCTCACCCTGCCGCCGGGCAGTCAGGAAGCCCTGTTCTTTTCTGACGGGCTGGAGAATCTCGGCGCACAATCCCTGCCCGATTTCGGCGTCCCTGTTTTTGCCGTCTCTTCTGCGGTTTCTGCCGACATCGGGCCGCTGCGCCAGATGGCCGA
>CAYMYD010000097.1:2153-8579 GCA_964394535.1 uncultured Propionivibrio sp.
TCGACGAACGGCCCAGCTGGCAGGATAGCTCTGCGTTTTACCTTGATGTGGCCGACACCCTTTTTGACAAGGGCAAGCCCGAACTCGCCGTGCGTGTGCTCACGAACCTGGCGGAAATGAATCTGGAGAACCGTGCGCTCTTGCGTATCCTGGCTTATCGCCTGATGCAGGCCAAGCAAGCGAAACTGGCCATCCTGGTCTTCGAGAAGGTCAGACAACTGGCACCCAATGAACCGCAAAGCCACCGCGACCTTGGCTTGGCCTATGCGGCCGATGCTCAGTGGCAGAAGGCCGTGGATTCTCTATGGACAGTGGTCAGTCGACCTTGGCACAACCGCTTCCCGGACGTGGAATCCATCGCTTTGGCAGAACTCAACGCCATTTTGGCCACCGCGCCGGTGCCGGTAGACAGTAGCCGCATTGACCCGCGCCTGAAGAAAAACCTGCCGCTGGACCTGCGTGTCAGCTTGACCTGGGATACCGATAATTCGGACATGGATTTGTGGGTGACGGACCCCAATGGAGAAAAATCCTACTACGGAAACAAAATTTCCTATCAGGGTGGACGCATGTCGGCTGACGTGACCCGGGGTTACGGCCCGGAAGAGTATTCGCTCAAAGTTGCCAAACCGGGAAAGTATCTCGTCCAGGCCAACTTTTACGGGCATAGCCAACAGGTCCTTTCGGCAGCTTCGACCTTGCAGGTGCGCCTGCAAACCAAATTCGGCATGTCCGAAGGCAAGGAGGAAATCATGACCTTGCGGCTCAAAGGTGCCAAGGATGTGGTGACGATGGGAACTTTCGAGGTGCCAGCGAACAAGTGACCCGCCTGTGCGCTGCGGAAAATCGGGTCTGCTGATCCGTGGTATTTCGCATGGCGTCAAAAAAACCGGGCTTGCGCCCGGTTTTTGAAGCAGGAATCTGGATCAGATCCAGGGTAAATCAGTGTCCTGAAGCCCCGGATGCGCCCAGGCCGGTTTCGGAGCGCACCTGTTGTGCTTCAAAGAGCGCGCGCTCCTTGGCCGCCTGCTGGCTGCGGTCGAGGATCGAAAAGAGCCAGATGCCGACGAAGCCGATGGTCATCGAGAACAGCGCAGGCGAGGTGTAGGGGAAGAGCGCCGAGCCTTTCGGATTGCCCAGCACGGCTTCCCATACGGACGGGGAAACCACGGTGAGTGCTACCGAAGAGATCAGTCCCAGGAAGCCGCCGATTACCGCGCCCCGGGTGGTGCAGTCTTTCCACAGCACGCTCATGAAGAGTACCGGGAAGTTGGCCGAGGCGGCCACGGCGAAAGCCAACGACACCATGAAAGCGATGTTTTGCTTTTCAAACGAAATGCCCAGCACCACAGCAATGATGCCCAGGGCGATGGTGGTCATCCGGGAAACCTTGAGTTCGGACGCGGAATCGGCCTTGCCTTGCTTGAATACGGTGGAATAAAGATCGTGCGACACGGCAGAAGCGCCCGAGAGCGTTAGCCCCGCCACCACGGCGAGGATGGTGGCAAAGGCCACGGCAGAAATGAAGCCGAGGAAAATGTTGCCGCCGACCGCGTTGGCGAGGTGAATCGCCGCCATGTTGCCACCGCCGATGAGGCCGCCTTTGCCGTCGAGGAATTGCGGGTTGGTGCTCACCAGCACAATGGCGCCAAAGCCGATGATGAAGGTGAGGATGTAGAAGTAGCCAATCCAGGTGGTGGCCCAAAACACCGACTTGCGCGCTTCCTTGGCGTTGGGTACGGTGAAAAAGCGCATCAGGACGTGCGGCAGCCCGGCGGTGCCAAACATCAGCGCCATGCCGAAGCTGATCGCCGAGATCGGGTCTTTGACGAAAGTCCCCGGCCCCATGATGGAGAGCCCCTTTGCCGCAGCACCGGCGAGTTCTTCCGGCGTTTTCGCGGCCGCCGTGGCGACGGCAGTCTTGATGTCAACCGACGCGGCAAAGAGTGCCTCGGGGCTGAAGTTGTAGGCCAGCATCACCATGAAGGCCATGAAGGAAGCCCCGGCGAGCAGCAGGCAGGCCTTGATGATCTGCACCCAGGTGGTGGCCGTCATGCCGCCAAAGAGTACGTAGACCATCATCAGAATGCCAACGATCACCACGGCGATCCAGTATTCCAGGCCGAAGAGAAGCTTGATGAGCTGCCCCGCGCCGACCATCTGGGCAATCAGGTAAAACGCCACCACCACCAGCGTGCCGCTGGCGGCAAAGGCGCGGATGGGCGTTTGCTTGAAGCGGTAGGCGGCCACGTCGGCAAAGGTGAATTTACCGAGGTTGCGCAGCTTTTCGGCCATCAGGAAGGTGATCACCGGCCAGCCGACCAGAAAGCCGATGGAATAAATGAGGCCGTCGTAGCCGGTGGTCATCACGGCGGCGGAAATTCCGAGGAAGGATGCCGCCGACATGTAGTCGCCCGCAATGGCAAGGCCATTCTGGAAGCCGGTGATGCCGCCGCCAGCGGTGTAAAAGTCTGCCGCTGAACGGGTTTTGGCCGCCGCCCATTTGGTGATCCAGAGCGTACCGGCAACGAAAGCCGCAAACATGCCGATCGCTGTCCAGTTGGTCGCCTGTTTTTCGGCCTGCCCCAGATCAGCCCCGGCAGCGTAGGCCACCCCGGCAGAGAGCAAAGCCAACAGGGTGAATGCGATGTTTTTTTTCATTTGGACACATCCTTGAGAATTTCTTCGTTGAGCGCGTCAAACTCCGTGTTGGCGCGACGCACATAAAAACCGGTAATCAGCACGGTGAATGCGATGACGCCCACCCCGATGGGAATCCCCATCGTGGTGACGCCGTCGCCAACGGGTTGTGCCAGAAAGGCTTTGTTGAAGGCGATCAACGCCACGTAGCCGTAATAGACCACCAGCATGATGAGCGTCAGCGTCCAGCCAAAGCGGTTGCGTTTCCTGCAGAGTTCGTGATATTTCGGATGACTGCGGACTTTGTCGACGACGGGGGCGCTCATGATTTATCTCCTTTGTTGACATGGGCATGCGGTTGGCCAAATGGCTTGATGCGTGGTACCTGCCTCGCACGACAAGCGCCCGGAACTGGAGATGAATACCTACAATCCTTTTTTTTCGATTGATTTTCCGAAAAGGCGCGATTTTTGCAGACAGCGGGTTTTTTGACACGAGGCAGCGCCGAAAATTCCGCTACAGCAAACTGTATTTTCGTATCCCGAAGCCCCTTGTTTTCGGAACTATTCCTGCGATCAAGTGCCTCAGACCTGAAGGCTTGTGGCAAATTTTTGCTCTTCAACACTTGCGCACCCTCTGGCGCGATTGCTCCACCTTGTCGTACTGCGTACTGTCTGTGAGGTGGCACCTGAGCAGCGGGTTTTGCGTAAATCATGATCCATCCTTACCTCTTCTGTCCGCTGCCATGCCTAACGCCTTCAACTTCTCCGCCTCCCCTTTCGACAGCCTCACCAACCAGGAACAAGCCCTGGTGCGGGCGCGGGTCGACATCGCCTACTTCCGTGAGGGCGACATCATTCTGGACGTGGGCGCCGCACCTGAGCATCTTTACGTCCTTATCAAGGGGCGAGTCGCGCAGCTCGACGGCGAGGAAACGTTGCACAGCTACGGGCCGGACGACACCTTCGACGGACGCGGCCTCGTGGCCGGGCGCACCAGTCACCGCTTTGTCGCACAGGAAGAAGTCCTCGCCTACCAGCTGGCGAGAGACGCCGTCAGCAGTTTGATCGCCTCCAACGCCACCTTCAGCGCCCTCCTGTTTTCCAGCCTGGGCGACAAGCTGAGCGCCCTCTCGCAGCGCCACAACCAACATGAAATGCGCTCGCTCACGCTTTCACGGCTGGAAGATGCCCTGCACGGCCCGCTGCATTATGTTGATGCGGCAACCGACATCGTGACCGTCGCCCAAGTGTTTGAGCGCGAACGCACATCCCATGTTTTGGTGCGCGATGAAAGCAGTACACCGCCCAAGCTCGGCATTTTTTCCGCTACCACGCTGACGCGAGCCATCCTCGATGGCACCCCGCTCGAGCGTCTGCCCGTCGGGAAATTCGCCGCGTTCAACCTCATCACTCTCGCCCCTGACGCCCTCATGGGCGACGCGCTCACCACCATGCTGCGCCACCGCATCCACCGCGTCGTTGTGGCCGATTCGAACGGCGTGTACGGGGTGGTCGAATCGCTCGACATTTTTAGCTTTCTTTCCAACCACTCGCACCTCATCATCACGCGAATCGACCAGGCAAGCGATCTCGACGCGCTTGCCGAAGCCGCAAAGCAAACGCCGCGCATGGTGCAACAACTCCTCGCCAGCGGCACCGACACGGGCCTCATGTCCGCGCTGGTACAGGAAGTCAACGCTCGTCTTTTTGAACGTACCTGGGCGCTGATCGCCCCGCAGAACCTGCGCGAAAACAGCTGCCTCATCGTCATGGGCAGCGAAGGTCGGGGCGAACAACTCCTGAAAACCGACCAGGACAACGCTCTCATCCTGCGCGACGGTTTTGTGCCACCCGACGATCTGCCCGCGCTATGCGAAGCGTTTTCGCAGGCGCTCACCCGCTTTGGCTACCCGGAATGCCAGGGGAAAATCATGGTGAACAACCCCGCCTGGCGCGGAAGCGTACAAAACTGGCGCGAACGCACACGCGGCTGGCTCCTGGGCGGGACACCCGAAAACCTGATGAATCTCGCCATCTTTCTCGATGCCCACGCCGTTTGCGGCGATTCCACCCTGCTCGACGACGTCCGTACCGCCCTCTGGCAACTCGCCACCGACCATGCCGCCACCCTGAGCCGCTTTGCTGCCGCCATCGATGCGTTTGGTGGTGGCGGCGGTGGCTGGTGGAACCGCATGTTTGCCCTGGGCGAAGGCGACGAGCTCCTGTACCTCAAAAAAGAAGGAATATTCCCCATCGTGCACGGCATCCGCAGCCTCGCGCTGGAGCGGCGAATACTCTCTACACGCACCGTGGAACGTATCGAGAGCCTGGTGCGCGAAGGCATTTTCCAGCGCAAACAAGGCGACGAACTTGCCCACGCCCTCCGCTTTTTCATTCGCCTGCGTCTGAAAGCCGGCCTCGCCGAACTCGAAGCCGGGCGCCCCGTTTCGGGGCTCGTGGATGTCAAAAAATTGAGCACGCTCGAGCGCGACCTCCTAAAAGACGCGCTCACTATCGTCAAACGCTTCAAAGTGATGTTGAGACACCGTTATCGGCTGGATGTTCTTTAGCCTTCCCCCACCATGCAACCCGACCCGCTCTTCTCCCTTCCCTGGTGGCGCAGCATCCACCACCGCTGGCAAAAAAAACGTTACGCCGGGACAGAATTCGCGCCGCTTTTCGACACGCCGCCCGACAACGAATGGGTGTCGCTCGACTGCGAAACCACCGGGCTGAACGTCAAAAGCGATCATCTCCTTTCCATCGGCGCCGTGCGTATCGCCGGGCAACGCATCCTCAGCAGCGAGCGGCTGGAGATGGTCATCCAGCCCACCCGCGATATTCCCGCCGAGAGCATTCGCGTCCACCGCCTGCGCGAAGCCGATGTCGCCGACGGCCTGCCGATCGAAGAGGCGATGCGCCGCCTGCTTGCCTTCATCGGCAGCCGTCCGCTAGTGGGCTACTACCTCGAATTTGACGTCGCCATGATTAACCGTGCCTTGAAGCCGCTTTTTGGCTTCAAACTCCCGCAGGCGCAAATCGAAGTTTCCGCCCTCTACTACGACTACAAATTCCGCCAGCTCCCCCCTTACCAGCAATACGATAACGCCGATATCGACCTGCGCTTCAATACGCTCATGGCTGACCTCGGGCTCCCCACGCGTGACGCGCACGACGCCCTGAACGACGCGGTAATGGCTGCACTGGCGTTTATCAAGCTCAGAAGTCAAGCAGCAACGACCTGAACTTTTGTCATCTTGTGCTTCCCGCATCTTTCGCGCGCAAGCGCACATGAGCAGCGCGAGGCCTCTCACGGCAACTACCAGAGTCGGGTGACACGAAGAAGGTGAAAGCCGGCAGGAACCAACAGAACCCGTCCTCAGTGGCGGGTTTTTTGTGGCCGGAGTGGGGTGGGTGACTCTCCGGCAACGTAACCCCGGCGTAACCCCAAGAAAAAGCCCCGGCTTGTAGCCGAGGCTAAGTCTTTGATTTTCCTGGTGCCCCCGCGCGGAATCGAACCACGACCTGATGATTACAAATCAACTGCACGACCTTCATGCTACGGGGGCAGGCGGTTGCTAGAGGCGCGAATTATAGCTGAACATGCTTCTTTCCGCATAACGGCAGCAAACAGCGGTGGGCAGGGTAAAATCTCTGCTGTTGCCCGAATCCGGGATGTTCAACCTTCTCTGTCGTCGATTGCCATGCCGCCTCCTGCCACACCTGCCGAGATTGCCCGAGAAACACTGAAAATGCTGATGACGCGCCGAATGGTGCCGTCACC
>CAYMYD010000098.1:0-8525 GCA_964394535.1 uncultured Propionivibrio sp.
AACCAGATAGCGTGCGACCAGATCGTCCGGGATGTCGAGGCGCTTGAGCAGGGTTTCCCGGTCGATGCGCAGGAGTTTCTGGATGGCGGTGAAATCATCGGGCAGGGCGGCGTTTTCCCAGCCGTCGGCGGAATGCCGGGCCAGATTGACCGCCAGGAGAACGTTCAAAACCCTGGGCAGTTCGGCATTGTTCTGATCCATGAGGGTCATGATCAGTTCGGGCAGGTGCATGACCGAACACAGCCCCTGCTTCAGTTCGTACAGGTAGAAACCCAGCACCTCTTTCTGGACGTTCATGCTGCGCAGGGCTTTGTCTGCCTGCAGTCGTGAGCGGATGATGACGGCCTGCTTCGGGAAAAAGCACCAGATCAGGATTTCGGCGATGTCGTGCAGCAGGGCGGCGAGCGTGACTTCCTCGATGTTCAACTCGTAGCGCTCGACGGCCCAGAGGTGGGCGTAACGCGAGGCCCGCTGCGAGCGGCGGATGACCTGCAAGACACCGAGCAAGGCCTGCGGCTCGTTTTTCAGCATGGCCTCGATGGTTGGTGGTTCGCCAATGTTTTTGAAGAACGGTTCAATGCCCTGCATCATGATGGCATTGCCGATGTTGGTGATGTCCGAATGCAGGCGCTTGCTGATGAAGGGCTGGATATAGGCCAGCACACGGATCGACATCAGCGGGTCCTGCAAGACGATGGCGGCAATATCCCGGCCGTTGATCCGGTCGATTTTGCTGCGCGCTTCTTCAAGCTGCCGTAAGGTCTTGCGCAGCACCGGCATTTCGGCCTTGCTGAAAAAATCAATCCAGCTTTCGAGGCTTTGTTGAGGCTGATTGGTCATGGTCGTATCCTCGTCAAAGTTTGGTCGCCAGACGGCATTGTCGCATATTCGGCAGGAAGGAAGCGGGCTAGGGCAGGTGTCTTCGCGCGATTTGTGGGAAGGGGGAAGGTAGGCTGCGGCACATTGAGTTCGCGCTTTCGTCAGATGAATCGCCGCTTCCCTCTCCCCCGACCCCTCTCCCGCGAGCGGGCGAGGGGAGAGCGGCCGGGCGGTTCGCGAACCGCCCCTACGGCGTTTGCGGTATTGATGAGGATTTTTCACCCTGCCCCCTCTCCCCGGAAGGGGAGAGGGTCGGGGAGAGGGGATGTTGCGGCGCATCAAATCCACGCTTTCGCCAGATGAATCGCCGCTCTCCTCTCCCTCTTCACCCTTCCCGCAATGGCTTCACGCCCGGTGTTCGCCATTGACCGCAAGACGTTCTCTCGGACATACTCCAAGGTTTTTCGATGCGCGATTTCCCTGTGAGGTTTTACAAATGCCCCGATTCATCCGTGCTTTTCTGTCCTTGTTGTCTCTCCTGATCGTTTTCCCGGCACTGGCGGCGGATGCTTGGCCGAGCAAGACGATCCGCTTTGTCGTGCCGACCGCGGCGGGCAGTTCGGTTGATCTGGTGGCGCGGGTCGTTGCCGACAAGCTGGGGCCGATGCTCGGACAGACGGTGATCGTCGATAACAAGCCCGGTGCCGGTGGCGTGATCGGCGTGGATGCCGTGGCCCGCTCCAATGACGGCCATACCTTCCTGCTCGGTTACAACGGGCCGCTGACGGTTTCGCCCCTGCTGAAGCCGAAACCCGGCTACGACGTGCAGCGCGATTTTGCGCCGATCATCCTTGCCGTAACCCAGCCCAATGTGCTGGCAGTGCGCAGCGATCTCAACGTCAATTCGGTCAAGGAACTGGTCAAGCTGGCCAGGAGCAAGCCCGGCACGCTCGATTACGCCTCGGTCGGCGTGGGTTCGCTGTCGAACCTGTCGATGGAATATCTCAAGATGCAGAGTGACACCTACATGGTGCACATTCCCTACAACGGCGGCCCGGCAGCGGCGCTGGCGCTGGGCAAGGGCGAGGTGCATCTCCTCTTCGCCGCGCTTTCCAATGTCCAGCCGCTGGTCAAGGCCGGGAAAATCAAGCTGCTGGCGGTGTCCAATGCCAAGCGTTCACTGGCTGCACCGGAACTGCCGACGCTGGCCGAATCCGGTTTCCCCGGTTTCGATGCGACAACCTGGAATGGCTTCCTGGCTCCGGCCAGCACCTCGCCTGAAATCGTCCAGCGCCTCAACAAGGCGATCGGGCAGATTCTGGCAGAGCCGGAAATCCGTCAGCGCCTGCTGCTGGCCGGTGCCGAAACGACCAGCAGCAGTCCCGAGCAGTTTGCCGCCCTGCTGAAAAAGGAAACAGCGGCCTGGGCCAAGGTGATCGAGCGTTCGGGGCTCAAGCTGGAATAACGTGAATATCAGTGCGGCGTGAGCTTGCGGGGCGCTCCAGACCCGTCCGGCTTTCCCCTCTACCCCTTTCCTCAAGGAGCTTCAATGCAATTCAAAATGTCGGACAACTCGCTGTTTGCCATGTTGCTGCGCTCGCCCTGGTGGGTGAGTTTCGTCATCGCGTTGCTGCTTGGTCTGGGTGGGCGGGCGCTGTTGCCGGAAGGCTATGTTTTTGTCGCGCCGGCCCTGGCTTTTCCCTTCGTGATTGCCGGGTTCATGGCCTTGAGGAAGCAGTGGGATATCCCGAGCGAAGCCCGTGTTGCCGAGACTGTCGAGGCGGTATCGAAAATGTCCTGGCGCGATTTTTCCGTGCTGATGGAGCAGGCTTTCGTGCGTGATGGCTATGTGGTGACGCGCACCAGCGGCGCAGCAGATTTTGCCATCGTCAAGGCCGGGCGCAAGGTGTTGGTCTGTTGCAAGCGCTGGAAGGCCGCGAGCCAGGGCGTTGAATCGCTGCGTGAACTGGTCGCCGCACGCGAGGCCGACGATGATGTGCGCGAGCTGCTCTACGTTTCTGCCATCGAACTGACCGACAACGCGCTCCGCTATGCCAAGGAAAACCGCGTCGGCCTGATGCTTGCCTCACAACTGACCCGCTTTCTGCGTCTGCCCAAGGCGAACAGAAAAGGCTGACTTTCATGGCATCCACACCCCGGATGCCGAAAGTTGCGGTGGAATGCGCCCGAATCAGGCCGCCTGTCAAAGTCAATTCCAAAATCAGGAAAAGTGTGTTATTTAGGTGCTGGAGGTTTGCTTCTGGCCTTTGTCTTCACGAGACTGACGAGCCTCTGCGGTCACCCTCCGGCTGAAATCGTATCAATCCGGATCGCTCCGGTTCAGACATTTCATAGAACTCAACAAGGAGTAAACACGATGAAAAGCAGCCAACGTCTTTTGTGCGCCATCGCCGTACCGCTTTCCCTCGCTCTGGCGGCCATGCCCTCTGTGGGGCAGGCGCAGGACATCAAGCGCGGCGACCATTACATCACCGTGCTGACCGGGCCTTCCAGCGGGATTTACTTTCCGATCGGTGGTGCCTTCTCCAATCTGATCGGCAAGCTGGGCTACAAGGCGTCGACCACGGCGACCGGCGCCACGGCCGAAAACATCAACGCGCTGCGTTCCAACCAGGGTGAAATTGCCATCGCCATGTCCGACGCCGTCATTCAGGCGGTGGAGGGTTCCGGTGCGTATGAAGGGAAGAAGCCGGCGGATAATCTCCGCGCCCTGATGGGTCTCTGGCCGAATGTCTGCCAGATCGTCACCACCGAGGATTCCGGCATCAAGAGTTTTGCCGAACTCAAGGGCAAACGCATCGGCGTGGGCGCGCCCAACTCCGGTGTGGAACTCAACGCCCGGATGATTTTCGAGGCGCATGGCATGACCTACAAGGATGTCAAGGTTGATTACCTCAACTATGGCGAAGCCATTGACCAGATCAAGAACGGGCGGATCGACGCCGCTTTCGTTACTTCCGGTCTGGGCAACGCGACCATCCGCGAACTGGGCGTGAGCAAGAAGGTTGCTTTCGTGCCGGTGGAAGGCGAAGCCCGGCAGAAACTGATCAAGAAGCATCCTTTCTTCATTGAAACGACGATTCCGGCGGCGGTCTATGGCACGGCCAGTGACACCCAGACCGCTGCCGTCATGAACATCCTGATCGCCGACAAAAAGCTGCCGCCCGCCGTCGTTCATGATCTTCTGAAAAACATCTTTTCACCATCCGGGCTGGAGACCATCCATGCCTCGCATGCCACGGCCAAGGCACACATCAAGCCGGAAACCGCCCTGCGTGGCATCGTCGGCACCTCGGTACCGCTGCACGATGGGGCGATTCGCTACTACAAGGAAACGGGCCAGATGAAGTAAGGCAGGCGGGTGCTACTGACCCGAATGCGGCACATCAACCCCTGGCGTCGCCATTTTTCCGGCGACGCCAGGTGTCTGGTTCTGTTGCTGACTGTCTTTGTTCTTTCGGGCTGTGCGTCGCTCCCGAGCGAGAAAATCGTGCTGCGTATCTATGACTGGAAGACGCAGCGTGTCTATGTCGAAGCGCCGGCCAGGGTCAATAGCCGTTTCTTTTTCGGCTGGATTCATTCGCAGGAAAAGATTCCCTGGAACGAGTATTACCACATTGACGAGCGTTTGCGCCTGGTGCTGGATACGATCACGTTTCCAGCCTTCGGGGCCGGGATTCCGGAAGACAAGGGGCGCGTGACCTACGTCAAAAACGGGCTGATCCATATGGATGAGATTGGTCAGCCCTTTACAGAATTGGTCTGGCTCAATTCGCATGCGGCAACACGCGAACTTGTGCTTGATGAAGTTTGTCTTACCCGGGGCAGCGAGCTTCCGGAGCATACGCGCCTGCGCCTGGTGATTGAAAGAAGCCGGATGGAAGATACCAACGACCTCAACAAAACAGGGAGATAAAACAATGGACAACAAGAACCAGGCGCTCAACGAGCAGGAAGTCTCCGATGAGGCCATCGCCAAAGCCATGGCCGGAGAACTGACCGAAGAGCAATTGAAACTGATCAGCGATCTGGACAAGGAATCCAGCGTGCGTAAGCTGGAGACGCCGTGGATCGCCAAATTCTTTTACCTTTCGTGCATCGGGGTGTCGCTGTACCACTTCATCACCTCCTTCGTCGGTACGCCGGTGGTTCTCGAACACCGTTCCCTGCACGTTTCCATGATGCTGGCGCTGTGCTTCGTGATGTATCCGTTCAGCAAGCGGAGCAATTTCAAGCGCGTTTCCTGGTGGGACTGGCTGCTCGTTGCCCTGTCGCTTTTCCTCGTTGCGTATGTCTGGATCGACTACCTCGGCATCGTCGAGCGGGCGGGGATGCCTGATACCGCCGATTTTGTCGTCGCCACCCTGCTGGTGCTGCTGGTGCTGGAAGCCGCCCGGCGTTCCGCCGGGTTGGCACTGCCCATCCTGAGCCTGATCTTCATCGCCTATGGCCTTTTCGGTCGGAGCGTCCCCGGCGTGTTCGGGCATCGCGGCTATGAGTGGATGCAACTCTCCAACCACCTGTTCGCCAATACGGAAGGCATCTTTGGCACCTCGGTCAGCGTTGCCGCCAGCTATATCTTCCTGTTCATCCTGTTTGGTGCCGTCATGGGCAAATCCGGCATGGGGGCTTTCTTCAACGACCTGGCCATGGCGTTGGCCGGGCATACCAAGGGCGGGCCGGCCAAAGTCGCGGTCATTTCGTCCGGGCTGCTGGGTTCGATCAACGGTTCTGCCGTCGCCAACGTGGTCACCACGGGCGCGTTCACCATCCCGCTGATGAAGAAAACCGGCTATTCGAAGGATTTTGCCGGGGCCGTGGAGGCTTCGTCTTCGGTGGGCGGGCAGCTGCTGCCGCCGGTCATGGGTGCGGCAGCGTTCATCATGGCCGAGATTCTGAGCGTTCCCTACTCGGTCATCATCGTCCATGCCACCATTCCCGCCCTGCTGTACTACCTCGGCATCATCATTCAGGTTCAACTGCGCGCCGGGAAAACCAATCTGCTCGGCCTGCCGAAAGATCGTTTGCCGCGCGTGAAGAACGTCATGAAGGACAAGGGGCACCTGCTGATTCCCATCTTCCTGCTCCTGTATCTGCTGCTTTTTTCAGGCTATACGGTGATTTTCTCGGCGGTCATCACCATCGTCGCGACGATCCTCGTGGCTGCCCTGAAGAAAGACACCCGGATGAGCTTCAAGGATATCTGCGATGCCTTCGCCGAAGGGGCCATGCAAACCGTGGCGGTGGCCATTGCCTGCGCCTGCGTCGGCATCATCATCGGCGTCACGTCCAAAACCGGCTTTGGCCTGACCATGGCCAACACCATCATCGCGCTCGGTGACCAGAGTCTGGCCATCACACTCGTGTTCACCATGGTCACCTGCATGATCCTGGGCATGGGTGTGCCGTCCATTCCGGCCTACATCATCACCGCCACCGTTGCCGCACCGGCGCTGGCCAAGCTCGGCGTGCCGCTGATCGCCGCGCACATGTTCTCCTTCTACTACGCCATGTTCGCCAACCTGACGCCGCCGGTGGCGCTGGCCGCCTTCGCCGCAGCGGGAATTTCGGGCGGAGACCCGATGAGGACCGGATTCGCGGCGGTCAAACTGGCCATCGCCGGCTTCATCGTCCCCTTCATGTTCGTTTATTCCCCGCAGCTTCTTCTCATCGACACCGGAGTCCTGGAGGGGATACGCGTCGCGATCGGCGCCTGTTTCGGCGTGTTCATGATCGGTGTTGCCGTGGAGGGCTATCTTTTCACCAATGCCAATATCTTTGTACGAATCATCGCTGTTGGCGGTGCGCTGGCGCTGATCGACAGTGGCATCACCACCGACCTGATCGGCCTCGCTGTCCTGATCGTGATCGTGAGTTGGCAGCACTTTGCCGCCCGAAAGGCGCAGCAGGTTCAGCAGGCAAAGGCCGGGAGCTAGGCCTGCACTTGATCACACCTCGGCGTTGAGCCGAGGTGTTGCGGAGACTGGGCACGCTGCGCTGAAGAGGCGCAGCGGTGCTTCCTGCACGGTTCACGGTATCCTCCCCGCTGGAACGGCTCCCAATACCCCTTGGATTTTTCAGGAGACTTCATGGCGATCAATACCCCTGTTTGCAATTTCGGAATCAAAGCTCCTGATTTTGAACTCTCCGACACCGAAGGAAAGTGGTGGTCGCTTGAATCCCTGCGCGGCCCCAGGGGGCTGCTGGTCATGTTCCTTTGCAACCATTGCCCCTATGTCAAGGCCATCCTTGAGCGTTTGTGTGCTGACGTGAAGGAAGTGCAGGCGATGGGGATCGGTGTCGCTGCGATCCTTTCCAATGACGCGACCACCTATCCTGAAGATTCCTTTGAAAACATGCAGCGCCTTGCCCGCGAAAAGGCCTTGCCCTTTCCTTATCTGCACGATCCGACCCAAGAGGTCGCCCGGGCTTTTGATGCAGTCTGCACGCCGGATTTCTTTGGCTACAACGGGAATCTCGAGCTCCAGTATCGGGGACGGCTTGATGCCAGTGCCCTGACCGCGCCACCGCCCGACAGGCGGCGTGAACTTGTTCTCGCCATGCGCCTTATTGCCGATACCGGCAAGGGGCCGGTCGAACAGATGCCCAGCATGGGTTGCTCGATCAAGTGGCGAGCGTAAATGTTGCCGATAGTTTTGTGACGAAAGGAAGTCACCATGGCGATGAGAAAAATGCTTGTCATCCTCAGCCTGGGATGGCTGGCCCAATCAGCCTGTGCTGTTGAGCCGATCAACGGGAAAAACTGGAATACACACCCGTCGATTGTGGAAATAAGAGCGATCTATACGGACATTGTCCAGGCATTGGACGCCGGAAAACTAAAAAAACAGGAACGTAAATTCATCACGGAAAATTGTCACCACGAAAAAGACACCGTGCGTACCTTGTATACCGACGCGCAGGGCATCCATCGCCTCTTCCAGGGCGCCGGTGGGTCGGAGGATTCCAAGGTGCACAGATCATTTTTCTATGACGTGAACGGAAAGTTGCGTTTTTCTTTCATTCGCGGCGGAGCGAGCGACGGTACGGTGCTGGAGTATCGTATTTATTTTTCCCCAGAGGGAAAGAAAATCTGGTCGATGAAAAAGAAAACCGGAGGCCCTGGCTACACCTTCCCTGACGAATGGTCGGAAGAGGACTTTGTTCGGGATCCCCTGGCGACCTTCAATGAGCCTGACCCTTGCCTGTGAAAAGGCCTTGCTCTTTCCCTATTGCCTGGGACGGCTGGCGATGAAACCGCCAGACAGAAAGTCATGTTTGTCATGGCAACAATTTCGTGACTGTGAAAGAATACGGGCCACCCATAAATCCTCCTGGCAGGTTGTGCCCCATGAACCCCCCCTCTGATGATCTGCATCGTCAGATCCCCCTCGAGCTTGCTCTGGCTCTCAGCGGTAATTTCAATCTGCAGGCCTTGCTGAAAGATTTTCTCGGCATTTTTATTCAGAAGCTGCATTGTGCTTCTGCCGCCGTGATCCATCAAACGCCGGAAGGGCTGACTCCTGTGCGGGTCATGCCGGAGGCGACGGCGCAAGCCGCCGATCTGTGGGCCAGGCTGCAATGCAGTCTCGGGACGGCTGATGCGGAAATGGCGCTGCTTCATGAGGCTGGCCATTGTTTCATGGGCTTTCCCCTGCCGGACTTCGGTCTGCTGGTGCTGGCGC
>CAYMYD010000099.1:0-8409 GCA_964394535.1 uncultured Propionivibrio sp.
AGCTTTTGTTTCCTTTGCGATCTTTGTACCTTTGCGCCTTTGCGGTGAGGATTTAAGGTTTATCCCAGCCTCGCCAACTGCGGCCTCAACTTCTCCACCGTCGCCCTGAAATCCGCGAGGCGTTTTTTCTCCTGCTCGACGACCTGTGCCGGCGCTCTGGCGACGAAGCTTTCGTTGCCGAGTTTGGCTTCGGCCTTGGTGATTTCATTTTCCAGGCGGGCGATTTCCTTGGTGAGGCGCTCCTTTTCGGCGGCGATGTCGATTTCCACCTTGAGCAGCAGACGGGTTTCGCCTGCGACGGCGACCGGGGCGTTGGCGTCTTCCGGCAACTGATCGACGATGCTGACTTCCGAAAGTTTGGCCAGTGCCTTGAGGTAGGGCGCGAAGGCGGTGAGCTGGGCGGCATGGCCACTGGCGATCAGCGGGACTTTCTGTGCCGGGGAGAGGTTCATTTCTCCGCGCAGATTGCGGCAGGCATAGGCCATGTCCTTGAGCGCCTGAATTTCGGTTTCGCTGGCGGGGTCGGTTTTTTCCGGCTGCGCTTGCGGGAAGGCGGCGAGCATGATGGATTCGTGCGTTTTCCGACCCGCCAGCGGAGCGACAGCCTGCCAGAGTTCTTCGCTGATGAAGGGAATCAGCGGGTGCGCCAGACGCAACACAGTTTCCAGAACAGAAAGCAGGGTGTGCCGCGTGGCGCGCGCCTGTTCCGCCGTGCCATTCTGGATTTGGACCTTGGCGAGTTCGAGATACCAGTCGCAGAACTCGTCCCAGACGAATTCGTAGAGGGCCCGGGCGAGGAGGTCGAAGCGATAGTCGGCGTAATGCTGGTGAATTTCGGCGATGCGGCGATGGAGCAGGCTTTCGATCCAGCGGTCGGCGAAGGTGTGATCGGTTTCCGCCGCGTTCGTGCAATCATGCCCCTCGCAGTTCATCAGCACGAAGCGCGTGGCGTTCCACAGTTTGTTGCAGAAGTTGCGGTAGCCCTCGCAGCGCGAGAGGTCGAACTTGATGTCGCGGCCGGGACTGGCCAGCGAGAGGAAGGTGAAGCGCAGGGCGTCGGTGCCGAAGGCGGGGATGCCATTGGGGTACTCCTTGCGCGTTTTCTTTTCGATGTCGGCGGCCTGCTTGGGGTTCATGAGGCCGCTGGTGCGCTTTTTCAGCAGGTCTTCGAGGCCGATGCCGTCGATGAGGTCAATCGGATCCAGCACGTTGCCTTTGGACTTGCTCATCTTCTGCCCTTCCGCGTCACGGATCAGGCCATGCACATACACATGTTTGAAGGGGATTTTGCCGGTGATATGTTTCGTCATCATCACCATGCGGGCGACCCAGAAGAAGATGATGTCAAAGCCGGTGACGAGCACCGTCGAGGGCAGATAGCGGTCGATGGCGGGATTCGACTTTTCCGGCCATTCGGGGGTCCAGTCGAGCGTGGAGAAGGGCCACAGGGCCGAGGAATACCAGGTGTCGAGCACGTCGGCATCGCGCACAAGCGGGCCGTTCATGCCCTTGGCCGCAGCCTGCGCTTTGGCTTCTGCCTCGTTGTGGGCAACGTAGACATTTCCTGCTTCGTCGTACCAGGCGGGGATCTGGTGGCCCCACCACAGTTGCCGCGAGATGCACCAGTCCTGAATGTTGTTGAGCCACTGGTTGTAGGTATTGACCCAGTTTTCCGGCACAAACCTGATTTCACCTGATGCCACGCATTCCAAAGCCTTGCCGACGATGCTGCTGCCGTCCTTGCCGGGCTTGCTCATGGCGACGAACCACTGGTCGGTGAGCATCGGTTCGATGACGACGTTGGTCCGGTCACCGCGCGGGACTTTCAGCGTGTGCTTGTCGATCTTGACCAGCACGCCCGCGGCTTCCAGGTCGGCGACGACGGCCTTGCGGGCGTCGAAGCGATCCATGCCGCGATACTTTTCCGGCGCGTTGTCGTTGATTTTGGCGTCCAGCGTGAGGATGGAGATGATCGGCAAACCGTGTCGCTGGCCGACGGCGTAGTCGTTGAAGTCATGTGCCGGGGTGACCTTGACGCAGCCGGTGCCGAATTCACGGTCGACGTAGGCGTCGGCAATGATCGGGATTTCGCGCTCGGTGAGCGGTAGTTTGACCATCTTGCCGATCATGCCCTGATAGCGTTCATCTTCGGGATGCACCATCACGGCGGTATCGCCGAGCATGGTTTCCGGGCGGGTGGTGGCCACCGTCAGGCTGCCGGAACCATCCGCTAGCGGGTAGCGGATGTGCCACATGAAACCGTCTTCTTCTTCGCTCACCACTTCGAGGTCGGAAACCGCCGTGTGCAGTACCGGATCCCAGTTAACCAGCCGCTTGCCACGATAGATCAGGCCCTCTTCATAGAGGCGCACGAAGGTTTCGGTGACGGTTTTGGAAAGCCCCTCGTCCATGGTGAAGCGTTCGCGCGTCCAGTCGGGCGAGGTGCCGAGGCGGCGCATCTGGCGGGTGATGGTGTTGCCGGAGTACTCCTTCCACTCCCAGACTTTCTCGATGAATTTTTCGCGGCCCAGATCGTGGCGCGAGATGCCCTGGGCATCCAGTTGGCGTTCGACGACGATCTGCGTGGCGATGCCGGCGTGGTCGGTACCCGGTTGCCACAGGGTGTTGTCGCCGCGCATGCGGTGATAGCGGGTGAGCGCGTCCATGATCGCCTGATTGAAGCCGTGGCCCATGTGCAGCGTGCCGGTGACATTTGGCGGGGGGAGCAGGATGCAGAAGGCGTTCGGTTTGGCATCGTCGAGACCGGCCTTGAAATAACCGGCGGATTCCCAGTGCGGGTACCAGTGACGTTCGATGTCGGCGGGTTCAAAACTTTTGGCGAGTTCCATAGGGGAGGGATTTCTGTGAAAAGTGAAAGATGAAACGTGGAATGTGCGCCGCCAGCCGAGCTGGCGGGGCTTTGCTTTCACGTTTCACTAAAAAGCAAAATTATACAGGAGGGCAATTGTTGCCGAGCCTATGCCGTCCTGTTAAGGTTGCATCTGCGCTTTGCAGGGAATATCCGAAGCCGGCCTCGGATATGAGCAAGACTCGGTGGCTGGCAGGATGTGGAGATTTTATGTCGCTGGAAACATTTGTCTGGGACCATCTGTTTGAAACCGGAATCAACTCGGTTGATGAACAGCATCGTCAGCTGGTTGAGATGGTCAATGAACTTTCCGCATCGTTTATCAGTGCTGAAAAACACAATGATACGGCCCTGTCGGAACTCGTTGGCAAACTGGCCGATTACGCCGTGTATCACTTTGCCGACGAAGAGCGGCTGATGAGTGAATGCCGGGTCGATCATCGCCACGTTCATCGTCATATTGCGTCGCACCGGAAGTTTGTCGAGCAGGTCTCGACCATGTGGGGGGCACGCAAATCGATGAATGATCCGGCCAGCATGATCCTGCAGTTTTTGGTGGCCTGGCTGAGTTTCCATATTCTGGGCGAGGATCAGGCGATGTCGCGGCAGATGGAGCGTATCCGGAAGGGTCTTTCTCCGGCGGCGGCCTACGATGCCGAAGTGGATTCGGATGATCGTGCGACCACGGCACTGTTGCGTGCGCTGTGGAGCCTCTATCACATCATGTCCGAGCAGAATAACGATCTGGCCAGGGTCAATCAGTTGCTCGAAACACGGGTTGTCGAGCGTACTCAGGAACTGGAAGCAGTCAACCAGCGGCTGGAACTGCTGTCGCGTACCGATGGACTGCTTGGCATCGCCAATCGCATGTATTTTGACAGCCGTCTGCAGACCGAATGGAAAAACGCCCAGTTCAATGGTCAGCCCATTGCGCTGGTGATGATGGACGTCGATTTCTTCAAGAAATACAACGACACCTATGGTCACGTCGAAGGTGACGCCTGCTTGCGCCGGGTGGCCAAGGCGGCCAGTGAAGGTCTGTGCCGTCCCAGTGACGTGCTGGCACGCTATGGCGGAGAGGAGCTGGTGGCCTTGCTGCCGGGGACGACCATCGAGGGAGCCATGAGTGTCGCCAGACGCATCATGGAGAGCATGAACAACAAGGCCATTCCGCATGCGGCCTCCAGCGTCAGCAAACACGTGACCTTGAGTATCGGTATCGCCTCCATGCTGCCAAAATTTGACAAGAGCACGAGCGATCTGATCTTCGCTGCCGATGCTGCGCTCTATCAGGCCAAGTTGCAGGGGCGCAACCGGATTTGCGTGCATGCGGGTGAATAGTGGTTCAATCCAGGCTGGATAGCATGATACGCAGAAATAAAAAGACGAAATGGGAGCCGCAGATCGGTGGTCTGGCGAGCTATATCGGTCGGGCCGGGAAGCTGGCGCGTGGTGGTTACAACGTCCGTGTTGTTGCCGAGACCTGCGCCAACCGCATGCTGGTCGAGGCCATCGGGCGCAGCGGCGCGCCAATCCGCTTTACCGTCAAACGTGAGAATCTGGCGCCGATGCAACCCGGCCTGTTTGACTGAGACTCAGGCGTCCACTTCGCCGCCCAGCGCGCTGACGAGATCGGCGAGCATCTGTGCGAGTTCGCCGCTCATCAGGGTGAAATCCAGATCGAAGCGCTCGTCCTCGTTGTCGCCCTGGTTTTCGGCCTCTTCCTTGATGATATCGAGAAACTCCAGGCGCTTGACTTGCAGTTTGTCGTCGAATACGAAGGCGATGCGCTCGTTCCAGGTCAGCCCCAGGCGGGTGACGACCTTGCCGTCGGCGATGTGCTGACCGATCTCCTTGCCTTCGAGCGAGTGGCGGGCATAGCGGATGACAGCGTTTTCAGCCGAACGCAGTTCGATATCCTGATCGATAGAAAAGCCTGACGGTGCCTCGCCGTCGGCGATCCAGCCGGTCATTGCCGCCGAGGGGGAACTGGGCGTCTTGAGCAGGGCCGCTGGAAAGCCTTCGGCAGATTTGCGCAACTGCTCAAGAAAGACCTCGGCCTTGGCTGGTGAAGCGGCGTCGATGACCAGCCAGCCATTGATCGGATCCACCCAGCCGTAAATCGTACGCCGGGCGACAAAGGCGCGCGGCATCAGTTCGCTGGCCGTTGCCTCGCGCAGATCGCGCAGTTCCCGGCGGCCGACGCGACGTCCCTCGGCTTCTTCGATCGCTTTGGCGCGCTCATCAGCGACGCGCCGGACAATTGAAGTCGGCAGCAGGCGCTGTTCAACGCCCAGAGCCAGCAGCCACTGGCGGTTGACCGCATGGACGAAAGCGCCGCCATCGCGTGGCGGAACCCATCCGGCGCACTGCATTTCGCTATTGCCGCAAGGCCGGAGCGGCTGTCCGGAAAGCGATGTTTCAAGCGTTTCGAGGTCAAAAGAGAGGTTTTGCGGCAGACGGTAAATCTGAAGGTTCTTGAACCACATGCGAGCGTCCCGGATAAAAACAACGAATTATAAGTGAGGGTGCCAGGAGCCGCTTCGCTTTGCCGATTCAAATTTGGCTTGAATGCAAGGGAGAGTGTGGTTCATAATAGGGCCATGAATGATCAAACTTTTGATATCCGTCGACGTATCCGCGAATTGCTTTCGATTCCTGACCGCGATCGTACCGATGAACAGTGGGACGAATTGATCGAACTGGAGATTCGTACCGCGCCTGGCAACCGTGACTCGGCTTATCCGTCCGATAAGCAGACTGACAAACGGCTTGGCGGCAGTTCTGCGCGGCGTCAGAATCACAACCAGAAGAATCCTGCGCCGCGTCCTGATCGTCCGCCGCAGGAGGCGCGTCCGGATGTCCGCCTGCCCAAGCGCCAGCATCGCCGCCCGAAGCGGCTGGCGCAGCCACCTGACGGCGTGGCGGGTAACACATACGCTAATAATACGGGGAGCAATACAGAGGGCGGTGAAGGGCAGTCATAAGTGGCATGCCCAGTTCTCGAATCGACCCGGGACGTGACTATCTCGGGTTTTTTTTGTCACTGTTTCCGGTTGATCCGGAGTGAGGAGGGAAACATGGCAAGACCAGTCAAACAGCGCCGGATCGCTTGTGTTCCGGCAGCGAGTTATTTCAAGCCGGCCGGGGTGCCGCTGCGTGATCTCGAAGAAATTGTTCTGGGGCTCGATGAGGTCGAGGCGATGCGCCTGACCGATCTGGAAAAGCTCTATCAGCTTGAGGCGGCTGAACAGATGGGGGTTTCGCGGCAGACGATCGGTAATATCCTCAAGAGTGCGCACGAAAAAGTGGCTGATGCCCTGCTCAACGGCAAGGCGTTGCGCATCTGTTTGCGCAGCCTTGAGTCTGCTGAAGAAAAGAGCGATTAAGCTTGTCTTTATATATGGCATATGCTACAAATAGCGACTATTTATTTCTGAAGAAAGCCGGAAAATGAAACTGTGTATTCCTGTTGCATCACTGGATGGACTGTCCGCCTGTCCGCAAGCGGCCCAGCCGGATATCCGCTATCTGCACATCATCGACCTGGAAAGCCGCCAGTCCGAGGAGATCGATCTCATGGCGCTGGAAGAGGAGGACAGCCCGGTGGTGGCGTTTGATGCGCTGGCCTGTACGTCGATTGCCCGTCCGGTATTTCGTGACCTGCGGCAGAAGGGGATTCAGGTCTTCCTGACCGAAGCGCCGAGCGTGCAAGCGGCGCTGGAAGAATTCGAGCAGGGCGAAATGTTCCTGATCCCCGACAGCGCGGCGGCTGCGTGTGGTGGTGGCGGTTGTTCCGGTCATGGCGAAGGGCAGGGCGGCGGTTGTCATGGTTCGGGCGGGGGGTGTGGTGGTGGGCATGGCGGCGGTGAGGGCGGCGGTTGCGGCGGTCATGGTCATGAGGAAGGGCACGAACACGGTGAGGGTGGCTGCGCCTGCGCCGGGCATGGACATGATGACGACAACGTTGCCGTGGTCGCCAGGCCGCTCGGTGAAACGTTCAAGATTGCCGTGACCAGCCAGAACCGCAAGACGGTGACCGAACACGCCGGCAAGTGCCGGAAGTTCTGGGTTTATGAAATCAAGGCCGGTGCCGTCGTCGGCAAGCAACTGCTTGAACTGTCGAAGGATCAATCGCTGCATGAGACCGCGCCGGGTGAAGCGCATCCGTTGGATGAGGTTTCTGTGTTGCTGACGACCGGATTCGGTGCCGGTTTGCAGCAACGTCTGGCACGCAAGGGAATCGAAGCGATGATGACCGAGGAAAAAACGCCTGACGCTGCTGTGGAGGCTTTCCTGAAACAGTTGGCCTGATTCGTGGCGCGGGGGCAACGACAGCCCTCACGCCGGAATCAATTCTCCGATCTGTTGCGCCAGCAGGTCGATTCCGGCGGGCGAAAGATCATCGGTGCTGAAGCACTGCGGCGCGCTGAAGCCGGAAAAGTTACGGTTTTGCGAGCGCTGATAGAGCGGGTCATAGTGCTGTGCGAGCAGTTCGCTGACCAGTTCCCGCCAGCGGCCATAGTCGGCATGGTTTTTCCAGCACGCCAGGGTTTCATTGCCATGCAGTTCCTTCAGGGTGGCCAGGCGGGAATTGAGCCACTCCGGCGCGGTGAGGAAATAATCGTAGTCGTGCAACAGGAAGTCGACACGGGCCTGAAATCCGGCTTCGATGCGGATACAGGGGCTGCTGCGAATTGCGCCGAGCAGGGCATCGGGCAGGCAGAGCATGCCGATTTTCCGGCTTTCGGCTTCGACAAAGACCGGCCGTGCCGGATCGAAGGATTGCATCGCCAGTAGCAACTGCGATTCAAACATTTTTTGTGCGGGTTGCGGCATGTCGGGCAGGACGCCGAGCACTGATCCCTTGTGGCAGGCCAGCGCCTCCAGGTCGAGCACCTGTTTGCCTTGGCCAGCCAGCGCCTGGAGGATGCGGCTTTTGCCACTGCCGGTGGCACCACAGACGACGATGAAACGCAGCGTTGCGGGGAGTTCTTCCAGGCGGGTGAGTACCTGTTTGCGATAGGCCTTGTAGCCACCAGCGAGTTGATGGGCATTCCAGCCGACACGGCGCAGGATGTGCGTCATCGCGCCGCTGCGCTCTCCACCACGCCAGCAGAGGACCAGCGGCAGCCAGTCCTTTTCCCGGTCGCAGAAAGTGTCACGCAGATGGTGGGCGATGTTTTCGGAGACGTAGGCCGCGCCGACCTTCTTGGCGGCAAAAGGCGAAACCTGCTTGTACAGGGAGCCGACCTCGACCCGCTGCTCGTTGCTGAGTACCGGGCAGTTGATCGATCCGGGCAGATGGTCTTCGGCAAACTCAGCGGGTGTGCGCACATCGATGAGCGTATCGAAAGCGCTGACTTCTTCAATGGAGGCGATACCGTGTTTCATGATTTTTGGATGAGTGAAAGGTGAGGCAGTGAAACGTGAAAAGTGAAACGTGAAATGTGAAATGTGAATATTCAGGCGCTTCGCGCTTTGAAAAGGCAAGCCAGTCCTGGCGCGAGAGCTATCGGCAGGGTTTTCCACCTTTCACT
>CAYMYD010000100.1:0-2559 GCA_964394535.1 uncultured Propionivibrio sp.
GGAGCAAGGGATGGCATGACAGACAATCGGATCAGAACAGGGGCATAGGATACACGGCGTGTACGGGATGTTCCAGGACACGCTCCGACAGGCAAAAAAATCCCGCGCAATTGGCGCGGGATGTAAATCCCATCGTTGCGATGGGTCAGGGAGGGTCAAACGTTGCCAGCGGGGGACGCTGGAGCAACGCTTAGCAGTTTACGCGCCGACCCGCCACTTGTCTGTGGCAAGTTTTTGGGGCTTGCGTAACGGATTGTAAGAGCAGCCGTTTTCTGCAGACTGGTGTATCTTGTGCACCATGAGTAACGACAACATCGAAAATGTGACTGGCAAGGCCTCCACAGGGGTTCGTTTGGTGCTGGCCATTTCCTCCCGCGCCCTGTTTGATCTCGATGAAAGCCACCGGATTTTTGTCGAGCAGGGCGAGGAAGCCTATTCCCGCTACCAGATCGAGCACGAAAACGTGCCACTGGAACCCGGTGTCGCCTTCCGCATGGTGCGCAAACTCCTGGCGATCAACAGGCGGGCGGGCAAACCCTGCGTCGAAGTAGTGCTGATCTCGCGCAACAGTGGTGATACCGGACTGCGCATATTCAATTCCATCCACCATCACGGCCTGGACATTACCAGCGCCGCCTTCACCCGGGGTGAAGCGCCCTATCGTTACATCGTCCCGTTCGGTGCGCAGCTTTTTCTTTCGGCGAGCCCGGAGGACGTGCGTAATGCCCTCGATGCCGGCATCGCTGCCGCGACGATCCTGCCTTCCGGTGGCGAGGATTCAGGCTCGGAACAACTGCGCATCGCCTTCGACGGAGACGCGGTGCTTTTCTCCGACGAGGCCGAGCGCATTTTCGCCGCCGACGGGCTGGAAGCGTTTTATCGCAACGAGTTCGATGCCCGCGAAACGCCGCTGCCCGGCGGGCCGTTCAAGCCTTTTCTGGCCGCCCTGCAGGAAATCCAGTCAGGATTCAGCACACAGGATGCGCCCATCCGTACGGCGCTGATTACGGCCCGTGGAGCACCGGCGCACGAACGGGTGATCAAGACCCTGCGCAGTTGGGGCATCCGTATCGACGAAGCAATTTTTCTCGCCGGAAAAGACAAATCCGCCTTCCTCAAGAATTTCGGTGCCGATATCTTTTTTGACGATCAGCGCCGCAACTGCGATCTGGCCTCGGGTGTCGTGGCCACCGGGCACGTGCCTTACGGCGTGAAGAATGTCGACTGAACGCCAGATCGTTCCCGTCATCAGCCTGTAATCTGCGCTACCAATAATCCTCGCGCCCTGGCGGCTGTCCCTGATGCGGGCCGTACCGTCTGGAGGGCACAGACATCCAATCTTCGAGGAAAATTCATGTATCGCAAATTATCGAACGCACCCTGCCTGCTGCGTCCCGTTGTCGCCCTGTTGTTTTCTGCCGGACTGGCTTGCGGCCATGCCCAGGCCGATCAGACTTTCCCGGTGACGCTGAACGGACACGCTTTCCTGCCGGCCAAGACCTTTGTTGCCCCGCCCAAGGACGCCCCGAAATCGCTGGCGGTGTCAGGGAAATACACCGGCCCCGGTGGCAAGCGGGTTGATGCGGTTGGCAGCCTGCCGGGAACCTCCTTCCTTTCCGACAAGGACGCACCTCGCCAGACTGGCATCTCCCTGCCGTTTGCCGGGCAGCCCGTACAGGGTTTCTCCGGCATCAAGAAGGCCAAGGACGGAACTTACTGGGTATTGCAGGATAACGGCTACGGCTCCAAGGCCAACAGTTCCGATGCCATGCTGATCTTCCATCGCGTCAAACCGGACTGGAAGAAGGGCAGCGTCAGCCTTGTCGAGTCCCTGTTCCTGCACGATCCGGACGGCAAGCTCCCCTTCACCGTGGTCAATGAGGGGACGAAATCACGCTATCTGACCGGGATGGATCTGGACATCGAATCGATTCAGCCCATCGGTGAAAACTTCTGGTTCGGTGACGAACTCGGTCCCTATCTGGTCAAGACCGACCGCAAGGGCAAGGTGCTGGCCTTCTTTGAAACTCAGGTCGATGGCAAGGTCATCAAGTCGCCCGACCATTACGCGGTCACCACACCCGCCGTTCCCGGCCAGTTCAGCACGCCAGTTCGCCGTTCCCGCGGCTTTGAGGGTATGGCCGCCGCCAAGGATGGCAGCAAGCTCTACCCGCTGCTCGAAGGCCCGTTGTGGAATGCCGAAGAAAAGAAATGGGAGCAGAAGGGCGATCGCGAATACCTGCGCATTCTTGAATTCGATACCGTCAAGAACGAATGGACGGGCCGTTCATGGAAGTATCTGCTGGAGCAGAACGGCAACAATATCGGCGACTTCAACATGATCGATGCCGATACCGGCCTGATCATCGAGCGCGACAACGGCGAAGGTTTGGCCGAACACGCCTGCAATGGCCCGGCACGCCCGGATTGCCAGAACGTGCCGGCCAAATTCAAGCGTGTCTACAAGATCAGTCTGTCCGATGTCGACGCCGAAGGCTTCGTCAAGAAGATCGGGCATATCGACCTGATGGACATCAACGATCCGCAGGGCGTCGCCAA
>CAYMYD010000100.1:2659-8301 GCA_964394535.1 uncultured Propionivibrio sp.
GGGCCGCTGCGCGTGGATTTTCTGGCCGGTGCGGTCGCGCACCGGCGGCAATTCGGTGGCGGAAGCGGCCAGATGCTGGCCAAGGCCGTCGGCATCCGTCCGGGGATTCGACCGACGATTCTTGACGCCACGGCGGGCATGGGGCGCGACGCTTTCGTGCTGGCACAACTGGGCTGTTCCCTGAAGCTCATCGAGCGTCATCCGCTGATCGCCGCCCTGCTCGCCGACGGCCTGCAGCGGGCGCAGGCCGACGCCGAAGTTGCGCCGATCATCGCGCGGATGCAACTGCGCGGTGGCGACGCCATTACCCTGATGCGTGACTGGCACGACGAGCTGCCGCAGGTGATCTACCTCGACCCGATGTTCCCGCACCGCGACAAGAGTGCGCTGGTCAAGAAGGAAATGCGCCTGTTTCGCGTGCTGGCGGGTGATGACGACGATGCCCCGGCGCTGCTGGAAGCCGCCTGGCAGCTGGCGTCGCACCGTGTTGTGGTGAAGCGTCCGCGCAAGGCCCCGGCCATTGCCGGCCCGTCCCCGGCCTACGTACTGGAAGGCAAATCCAGCCGTTTCGACATCTATACGAAGAAAGCACTCCAGCGGGTCATCAACGCGGGCGGCTCGTCCCACACCGGGGTGTAGCGCAGCGCGGATTATCCTGTCCTCTGTGAGTGGCATGGATTTTTCGGGAATACCCAATCATTTATTTCCGTCTTTCCGGTGATGTTTTATTCATCGGCCGGACGATGTGAATCATTTCACATGAAATACCATAATCAACCTGAATGTGAGGCAACTCACCTTGAATAAAAAAATTTAATCCTAGAATGCGTACGTCAATCACACGAAAGGAGTTTCAAAATGAACAACGCATCCAGGAAATTTTTATTCACTCTTTCCCTTGCCATGCTTATTCCGCTGACTCATGCCAAAGAGCCGACAGAAACGCATGAAATTCGCTCCGATGTCATGGAGTACATCATGACCAATTACAAGGCTGCAACGCCGGCGCAACGGGCAGCTGCAATCCAGTATGCACAAGGTCTTCAGGGCGCCATGTCGGCCAACCCGGCTGACAGCGCTTCAATACAGACAGCAAAGCAACGCCTTGCAGATGCGACACAATGTCTTTACAGCCAGTTCAAAACGGAACGGGAAAGCGGAAACTTCAGGGATGCCTCTCGAGTCAGCTTTGAACTGCGTAATACCACATTGAATACGCAACAGCGCCTCATGGAATATCTCAAGTTTAACAAGGCCGGCAAATCGATCATTACGTCAACTGAAGAAGGGGGATGTAAAACAATCTGATCCGGCTTTGTCGGAGAATGTGGAAGTTCATGAATAGGGAACCCTCACCGCAGAGATAAGAGGCTTGAAAAACATTACGGGCCCACCCGTGATATGAATGGCAATATTGCGCTTTTCCCGAATGGCCGATTGTTATCACTTCCCCGGCTTGTTCGGGAAGGCGACCGTACGGAATATGTCACCAAGAACCCGCATTTCTTCCAGGCGCGGTGTGGAGCGACGGGCGATGAGGGCGATGGTGCGGGTCGGTACGGGCGGGGCCAGAGGCCGGGTCTGCAGGCCGGGACGTGTGGCCAGACCACTGTTGATGACCATTTCCGGTACCAGGGCAATGCCCAGTCCGGATTCGACCATCTGCAACAGGGTCAGCAGACTGGTTGCTTCCATGCCCAGCGGGGACGGCGAGGCGCTTTTGCCGCAGGCATGCAGGACGTGGTCGCGCAGGCAATGCCCTTCCTCCAGCAGCAAGAGCCGCCGGGTGAGTTCCGGCGAGGCCTTGATGGTCTTTGCCCTGATTTCCGGGTCGCCCTTCTGCGCCACCACGTGGAAAGCGTCATCGAACAAGGGCATCACCAGCAGGTTGCCGGTCGCGTAAGGCAGGGCGATCAGCGCGAAATCCAGTTGTCCGTCTTCCAGTCGGGCGATCAGCCTGGCGCTCAGATCCTCGCGCAGGGCAAGCTGTAATTGGGGATAACGCTCACGCAGGCAGTTCACTGCGCTGGGCAGCAGGAAGGGTGCGATGGTCGGGATGATGCCCAGCCGCAACTGGCCACTCATCGGTGCCAGCATCTGCGCGGCGCTGTCGACCAGATCCTGCGTTGCCGCCAGAATGTGCCGGGCGCGCTGGGTGATTTCCTGGCCGATCGGCGTCATCAGCACCGTCTGCCGGTCACGCTCGACGAGTTTGACGCCGAGCAGATCCTCCAGTTCACGCAATCCCGTACTCAGGGTCGATTGGGTGACAAAACAGGCTTCCGCTGCGCGGGTGAAGTTGAGATGCTCCGACAGGGTAAGCAGATAGTGCAGTTGGCGGATCGAAGGAAGTGGCGTCATGGCCCACGCTCCGTTATCTAAAAAATCGATTATATAAAAAAATATTATCAATTTGTTTTCTTGCACTGCCCCGCTTATAGTCTCTCCGTGCTTCCCCTCACCCCCTCAAGGAGATTGTTATGAACGAGAAACTGACCACGGCTTTCGGCGCACCGGTACCCGATAACCAGAACAGCCTGACCGCCGGAGCGCGTGGCCCGATGTTGCTGCAGGATGTGTGGTTTCTGGAGAAACTGGCCCATTTTGACCGCGAGGTGATCCCCGAGCGGCGAATGCACGCCAAAGGTTCCGGCGCTTTCGGCACCTTCACCGTGACGCACGACATCACCCGCTTTACCCGCGCCAAGGTGTTCAGCGAGATCGGCAAGAAAACGCCGATGTTCTCCCGGATGTCGACCGTTGCCGGCGAGCGCGGTGCAGCCGATGCCGAGCGTGATATTCGCGGCTTTGCCCTCAAGTTCTACACCGAGGAAGGCAACTGGGACCTCGTCGGCAACAACACGCCGGTCTTCTTTTTCCGCGACCCGCTGAAATTCCCCGATCTCAACAAGGCGGTGAAGCGCGACCCGCGCACCAATCTGCGTAGCGCCACCTACAACTGGGATTTCTGGACGCTGCTGCCCGAGGCTTTCCATCAAGTGACCATCGTCATGAGCGATCGTGGCATTCCGGCCAGTTATCGCCATATGCACGGTTTCGGCAGTCATACCTACAGCTTCATCAACGCACAGAACGAGCGTTTCTGGGTCAAATTCCACTGGCGCACGCAGCAGGGCATCAAAAATCTCACCGATGCCGAAGCCGAAGCGGCCATCGGCAAATGCCGCGAAACACACCAGCGCGATCTCTATGAAGCCATCGAGCGCGGTGATTTCCCCAAATGGACGCTCTACGTCCAGGTCATGCCGGAGCTGGAGGCGGAGAAAGTCCCCTACCATCCCTTCGACCTGACCAAGGTGTGGCCACACAAGGATTACCCGCTGATCGAAGTCGGCGAGATCGAGTTCAACCGCAACCCGGACAACTATTTTCAGGATGTGGAGCAGGCCGCGTTCAACCCGGCCAACGTGGTTCCCGGCATCAGCTTCTCGCCGGACCGCATGCTGCAAGGTCGACTTTTCAGCTACGGCGATGCGCAGCGTTACCGTCTGGGCGTCAACCACAACCAGATTCCGGTCAATGCACCGCGTTGCCCCTTTGCCAGCATGCACCGTGATGGCGCCATGCGTGTCGATGGTAATGCCGGCAGCACGCTGCACTACGAGCCGAACAGTTTTGGCCAGTGGCAACAGCAGCCCGATTTCCGCGAGCCGCCGCTGAAGATTGACGGTGCTGCCGATCGCTGGGATTATCGCGAAGATGATGACGACTATTTCAGCCAGCCGCGCGCCCTGTTCCGTCTGATGAGTGCCGAAGAACAGCAACGCCTGTTTGAAAACACCGCCCGTGGCATGGGCGATGCCCCGGACTTCATCAAGCAGCGCCACATTGACCACTGCAAGCAGTGTGACCCGGCCTATGGTGCGGGTGTTGCCAAGGCTCTGGCCGCTTTGAAGGCCTGATTTTTAATGAGTGAAAGGAGTAAGACCATGGGTAAAAAGAATGCATCCATCAACATCGGGATGAGCGACAGCGACCGCGCCAAAATTGCCGAGGGCCTTTCCGCCCTGCTGGCCGACAGCTATACGCTGTACATGATGACGCACAATTTCCACTGGAACGTGACCGGGCCGCGCTTCAACGACCTGCACAACATGTTCATGGGGCAATACACCGAGCAGTGGAATGCGCTCGACACCATCGCCGAACGCATCCGTGCGCTGGGCCACCCGGCCCCCGGCACCTACAAGGAGTTCGTCAAGCTGGCCTCCATCAAGGAAATCGACGGTGTGCCGAAGGCCGCCGACATGGTGCGTCACCTGATGGAAGCGCAGGAAGCCACGGCCCGCACCGCGCGCAAGCTGTTCCCGGTGGTGGACGCGGCCAACGACCAGCCGACCGCCGACCTCCTGACCCAGCGCATGGACATCCATGAGAAAACCGCGTGGATGCTGCGTAGCCTGATGGATGAGTAAAACGGTTCGCCCGAATATCAAGGGGTGAAACCAGCGGGGCGGCAGGCATGATTGTCTGCCGCCCCGTTTTTATCCTGTTGATCCGGCCAACGCTATTCGAGATTTGGTGATCGTTCCCTACCCACCAACCACTAATCACCAGCCACTAAACACTGCCTTTTCACGCTAAACTTCGCGCATCGAAACCAGTCGACGAATGGATTTCATGATGCACGAAAATATGCCGCTTGATGCCGACGAGCTGATGAATCTCGACGAGCGCATCAATACGCTGCCCCCGGCTGATGCGGACTGGGTGCGTCGCCTGTTTCAGGAATGCCTGCGCGCACGGATCCACGAAGCCGAACTGGCTGCCGAGTTGATCGAGTACCAGGATACGCCCCAGAACAACGGCACCGTCCCCCTCCGGGAAATGGCGCAGATCGCCCTCGATACTGCCGAGTGGCTGCGCACCCTGTGGCACGTCGGCTACATGGGGGCAGGCAATTTCCCGGCACAGCCGCGCTCCAAATTCCCGAACATTGAACTGGAGGACGTGCTCAAGTCCTCCCTGTTTGCCCGTATCCGCGAAGGCAAGCGGCCACTGCCCTTCCCGCCGCCGACACGTCACGGCCTGCCCTGGCACGAACTGCTCGAAAACGAGGACAGCAGCTATCCGGTTCAGGCTGAAATCATGAGCGACCCCCAGGGCGGAACCGCTCGCGCCATCATTGAAGGCTGCGCCCAGTGGGTTGTCCGCGCAGAACCCCGGCCCGGACAGACCTATCTCGTCCAGCACGCCGACAAGGGGCCGCTGTTCCGGCTGGAATACAGCCCGATGCTTTCCACCCTGTGCCGCCTGCCGCCGAATCAGTGTCGACGCATCCTCCGGCAGGAACGCGGCGATATCCAGAGTTACGCGCTGGAGTGGCCGCAGGACGATGGCAGCACCCGCCACCAGCCCTTGCGCGCCTCCACCTGGGAGCGCGCAGAATCGGAAGCAATGCAATGGATTGCTGCCAATCACCCCGGGCTGTATGGTCAGATCCGCTTCGAGCGGGTCGGGTAGCCGTTGCCCACGCCAAGGCAATCGCATGAAGCGATTGCGGGAAGGGAGAAGAGGGAAGGGTAGAACCGTCTGTCGGTAATGTTTCTGCGGAAACAAACAGCGTTTTTGCCAAGCGCAGGCAGAAAAATCAGGCAAGGCGCACCCTTCTCCCTTCACTC
>CAYMYD010000101.1:0-8263 GCA_964394535.1 uncultured Propionivibrio sp.
CAGATCAACGGCACCACCGGCTACGAGGAAGCCGCCGCGCAGGGCCTGCTGGCCGGGGCGAACGCGGCCTTGCAGGCGCTCGGCCGCGAAGCGTGGACCTTGCGCCGCGACGAAGCCTATCTCGGCGTGATGGTCGACGATCTGATGACGCGTGGCGTCACCGAACCGTACCGCATGTTCACCAGCCGTGCGGAATACCGTCTTTCCCTGCGTGAAGACAATGCCGATCTGCGTCTGACCGAACAGGGACGGCGGCTGGGGCTGGTTGGTGAGGCGCGCTGGGCGGCCTTCTGTGCCAAGCAGGAAGCCGTGGCGCGTGAGCAGGAACGGCTGCGCTCGACCTGGGTGCATCCGGCACGGGTCGATGCGCTGGCGGTCGAAAAGCTGCTCGGCAAGCCGATCGAGCACGAATACACGCTCCACGACCTGCTGCGTCGTCCGGAAGTGGATTACGCCGGGCTGATGCGCCTGTCACTGGATGGGCAGAGCGTCGATGCCGGGGTCAGTGATCCGCTGGTCATCGAGCAGATCGAGATTCAGGCCAAGTATCAGGGCTATATCGACCGGCAGGCCGACGAAGTGGCCAGAAACCTGGCGCACGAGGAAATGCGTCTGCCGGAGGATTTCGATTACGCACGCATCAGCGGCCTGTCGAACGAGATTCGTAACAAACTGGAGCAGCATCGCCCCCGCACCCTGGGGCAGGCCTCCCGTCTGCAAGGCATGACCCCGGCGGCGATTTCGATCCTGCTGGTCTATCTCAAACGCGCGGCGCTGGAAGCGACGCGCCAGCCCGCATGAGCACCCAGGCGGCACAACTTGATGCGGGACTGGCCGGGATGGGGCTGGCCCTGCCGCCCGTGATGCGGGAAAAGCTGCTGGCCTACCTCGCCCTGCTCTACAAATGGAATCGCACCTACAGCCTCACCGCCTTGCGGGATGAGCACAAGGCAGTGAGCCATCATCTGCTCGATTCGCTGGCGATCCTGCCTTTTGTGCCGTCGTCGGGGAGTTTGCTGGATGTTGGCAGTGGCGGCGGCATGCCCGGCATCCCGCTGGCGATCGCCCGACCGGATCTGGCGCTTACCCTGCTTGACAGCAACTCCAAAAAGACCGCGTTTCTGCAACAGGCCGCGATTGAACTGGCGCTGCCGAACATTGCGGTACACTGTGGGCGTGTCGAACAGTATCATCCGGCATCAGGCTTTACCGCGATCACCTCGCGGGCTTTTGCCGAACTCGCCGATTTCGTCGGTCTGTCGGCGCATTTGCTGACTGACGGGGGCGTCTGGCTGGCGATGAAGGGCCTCTGGCCGCACGAAGAAATTGCCCGCCTGCCCGCCTCGGTACGGGTTGAGGCCGTGCATCGGCTGCAACTGCCCGGTCTGGCGGACGAGCGGCATCTGGTGGTGTTGAAAACAGTGGCATGACGAGTGAGGAGTGAGGTGTAAGGGGTGAGGAGTAAAACCAGTCGTACCATCGGCGAAGCCGCAAATTTTTAACTCGTCACTTTCCACTTGTCACACCTCACTGCTTCTAAACAAGGAATTCGATTTGGCAAAAATACTGGCGGTAACCAATCAGAAGGGCGGGGTCGGGAAAACGACGACGGCGGTTAATCTGTCCGCCTGTCTGGCGCTGCTTGGACAGCGGGTGCTGATGATCGACCTCGATCCGCAGGGCAACGGGACGACGGGCTGCGGCATCGTCAAGCGGGAAGCTTTGCCGACGGTCTATCAGGTCCTGATTGGCCGTTCGACGCTGGACGGCGCGCGCCTGAAAACCGATTTTGGCTTCGACATCCTGCCGTCCAACCGTGAGCTTGCCGGTGCCGAAGTCGACCTGATCGGGATGGATGGTCGTGAATTCCGCCTGCGTGACGCCTTGGCCCCGGTGCTGGATGAGTACGACTTCATCCTGATGGATTGCCCGCCGGCGCTGAACATGCTGACGGTCAACGGCATGACGGCGGCCGATGCGGTGATGATCCCGATGCAGTGCGAATATTACGCGCTGGAAGGTCTCACCGATCTGGTGGCGACGCTCAAGAAAGTGCGCGCACACCTCAACCCGAAACTCGAAATCGAAGGCTTGCTGCGTACCCTGTACGATCCGCGTTCGACGCTGACGCAACAGGTTTCCGGCGAACTGACCAAGCATTTTGGCAACAAGGTTTATCGCACCATCATCCCGCGCAATGTGCGTCTGGCCGAAGCGCCGTCCTACGGCAAGCCGGTGATCGCCTTCGACAAGCAATCCAAGGGCGCGCAGGCCTACATGGCGCTGGCCGAGGAAATTCTGGAGCGCCGTGGCAAAGGAGCAAAAGCATGAGACAAAAAGGCCTGGGCCGTGGGCTTGACGCCCTGCTGGCCGCCAGCAGCGAAAGCAACGGCAATGAAACGCAGCGTTCGCTGCCGGTGGCCCGTCTGCAAGCCGGGAAATACCAACCGCGCACGCGGATGGACCAAGGCTCGCTGGAAGAACTGGCGGCTTCGATTCGTACCCGCGGGTTGATGCAGCCGATTCTGGTGCGTCCGCTGAATGATGGCGAAGAGCGTTACGAAATCATCGCGGGTGAACGTCGCTGGCGTGCTGCCCAGATGGCCGGACTGGAAGAAGTGCCGACGCTGATCCGTGAAATTCCGGATGAAGCCGCGCTGGCGATGGCGCTGATTGAAAACATCCAGCGCGAAAACCTTAACCCGCTGGAAGAAGCGCAGGGGCTGCAACGCCTGATCGATGAATTCTCGATGACCCATCAGGAAGCGGCCGATGCCGTGGGCCGTTCGCGTCCGGCCGCATCGAATCTGCTGCGCCTTCTGCAACTGGTGCCGCCAGTGCAGGAACTGCTGATGCAGGGCGACATCGACATGGGCCATGCCCGCGCCCTGTTGCCGCTTTCCGGTGCCTTGCAGATTCAACTGGCGCAACGCATCGCCCAGAAGGGGCTTTCGGTGCGCGAGGCCGAAAGGCTGGCGCAACAGGCACTCAAGCCGCCGAAAAAACCGGAAGACCGCAAACCCGACCGCGACCTGCTGCGCCTGCAGGAAGAACTTTCGGACACCCTCGGCGCGCAGGTGGCGATCCGCACCAACAAACAGGGCGCGGGGAAAATCCAGATCGAATTCGGCAATCTCGATCAACTAGAAGGGATTTTGCAGCGCCTGCGCTGATGGTATGAATTGGCGCTTTGCCAGACAGGCGAGGCTTGGCCGGAATAATTTTCCGCAAAGGACGCAAAGAAAAAAAGACTTGCTGGAAGTGTCTGAAGGTTTTGTCATTCACCTTTTGAATGAGTAGTCAAGGCTTCATAACTTTTTGTTTCCTTTGTGATTTTTTTGCTTTTACACTTTTGCCGTGAGGATTTTAGGTTCATGAGGCTGGTGAGCGTTTTACCCGCGTTCGCTCGTCGACAAACTGACCAGTCGTTCCACGAAATCCCACCGAGCAGCAATGGTTGCGCAGCCGCTATGGTCAACTGGCGAGCGAAGTGATGCTCTATCGGGCGCTGGGGGGAGGCTGGGAATGATAAAAAACCGGAAACGGGGCGAACCTTATCGTTTGTTTTGGGTCGAATGCGCCATAAGTTTGAATCAGGCTCAGGGAGCAAGAAACCGGGATTTCGCCGAAAAGATTAAAATAACCGATAAAACAAAAGGTTATAAAATATTTGGAGATTGTCCGGAAGGTGAATGAAAAATCCTGAGGTACGCTTGGGAGGTCTTTGATTGGCGCCTCCTTGCGCCTTTTGCGGTGAATTACAAGGGGCTTTCAGAAAGGGCAGTCACGCCGGTGCCGGGGTTTTTGACGTAGAATGCGCCGGGTCTGGAGTTTTTCATTTGTTTGTCGCGCTTGACATTGGGACGGTTTAGTCATTATGTTTCGTGCTGTTTTTCTGCAGATAGCGGTTACCTTGCTGGTCGCATTGCTTGCCGCGCTGCTTGCCGGAACGCAGGCTGCGGTTTCGGCGGCTCTGGGTGGAGCCGTCTATGCCTTGCCCAATCTGCTGTTCGCCACGCATCTGCGCCTGGTACAAATGCGTCGCGGTACGTCGTTTGCGTTGCATTACCTGATGGGTGAATTCGTCAAGCTGCTGATGACCTTTTCGCTCCTCGCGGGTGTCGTCAGGTTTTATCCGGGTCTGCACTGGCCGTCCATGCTGATTGGTCTGGCTCTTGCCACGCAGGCAGTATTTCTGGTTTTCTGGAAAAAGAACTGATTATGTCGTCGAGTCACGAAGCTGCAAGCCAAGCGCCAAATGCCGGTGAATACATCCTGCATCACCTCGGCAATCTCAACACGTCCGGAAAACCGCAGGCGGAAATCATTGATTTCTCGATTTTCAACATCGACACCTTTGTTTTCGCCCTGCTGACGGGCGGGTTGGGGATCTACCTGATGTGGCGTGTGGCGCGCAATGCCAGCGCCGGAGTGCCGGGGCGTGCCCAAGCGGCGATGGAAATCCTCGTCGAAATGGTCATGAACCAGGCCAAAACCATCATCCACAACGAGGAATCGCGCAAATTCGTCGCGCCGCTGGCGCTGACCGTTTTTGTCTGGGTTTTCCTGATGAATTCGATGGACTTTCTGCCGGTCGATCTTTTGCCGACCCTGTGGCAGGGGGCGACGGGCAACGATCATGCCTATTTGCGCACCGTGCCGACGGCGGATCTCAACGGGACGCTCGGCATGTCGGTCGGTGTGTTGTTCATCTGCTTCTGGTTCAGCATCAAGACCAAGGGGCTGGGGGGCTGGGTTCATGAGCTTTTTACTGCCCCCTTCGGCAATCATCCCCTGCTTTACCTACCGAATTTTGCCATTCAGCTCATCGAATACACGGCCAAAACGGTGTCGCACGGCATGCGGCTGTGGGGCAACATGTACGCCGGGGAACTCATTTTCCTGCTGATCGCGTTGATGGGTATGGCTTTCCCGGGGATGCCGCTATTCGGCGGTTCCATGCTCTGGCTGACCCATCTGCTGACCGGCACCCTGTGGGCCCTGTTTCACATCTTCATCGTAGCCTTGCAAGCCTTCATTTTCATGATGCTGACGCTGGTGTACATCGGCCAGGCACATGACAGCCACTAGTTCTCTTTCATCGACGTTGTTTTTTCTGCTTAACCAAACCGGAGGAAGTTGTTATGGAAAATTTGGCACAAGTTTATTCAAGTGTCGCCCTGGCCTGCGCCATGATCATCAGTTTTGGCGCAGTGGGTGCCTGTATCGGCATCAGCCTGATGGGCGGCAAGTATCTGGAAGCCTCGGCGCGTCAGCCCGAGCTGATGAACGATCTGCAGGTCAAGATGTTCATCCTCGCCGGCCTCATTGACGCCGCCTTCATCATCGGCACCGGTATCGCCGTGTGGTTCGCCATCTCGACCTTCCTCAAGTAATTCCTTCCTGAAGGTATTTCCGGCATTCCTGCCCAATTCATGGAAAGGTAACTGACGTGTATCTGAACGCGACTCTCTTTGCACAGATCGCTGTGTTCATCATTCTCGCGCTGTTCACGATGAAGTTCGTATGGCCTCCCATCGTGAAAGCGCTCGACGAGCGCGCAGCGAAAATTGCGGATGGCCTGGCGGCGGCTGAACGTGGACAGCACAGTCTTGACCTTGCCGCCAAACGCTCTGCCGAGACGGTGCGCGAAGGCAGGGTAAAAATGGGCGAGATCATCGCCCAGGCGGAGAAAGAGGCCCAGCGAATCATCGAGGAAGCGAAGCATCAGGCCAGGCTCGAAGCCGAGAAAACCGTGCTTGCTGCCAAGGCGGAAATCGAACTGGAAACGACCCGCGCCAGGGAAGCCCTGCGTGAGCGGGTGGCCGATCTGGCCGTGGCAGGCGCGGAAAAAATCCTGCTGCGTGAAGTCGATGCCAAGGCGCATGCCGTGATGCTGGCCGAACTCAAGAAAGATTTGTGACACCATGTCTGAAACTGTCACCATTGCCCGCCCCTACGCTCAGGCCGTGTTCCGTCTGGCGCGTGAGAGCAGTAGCTTGCCGCTGTGGTCGGATCGGCTGCAACGGCTGGCGCTGATCGCACAGGACGCCGATATGGCGAGCGTCATGGACAATCCGAAATTTTCTGCGGCACAGCTTGCCGAACTGTTCCTGTCACTTTCGGGAGAAGGTGCGGACCAATCGCTGGGTAGCTTCATTGGCCTGCTGGCAGAAAACGAAAGGCTGACCATCCTGCCGTGCATCCAGGAACTCTACGAGCAACTGCGGAGTGCTGACGAAGGCATCCGGGATGCGCAGATTACCAGCGCCTTTGCACTGGATGAACAGCAACTCGACAATCTGACGAGCCAGCTTGAAGCGCACTTCGGCAGCCGTCTGCGGCCCCATGTCGAGGTCGATGCGACGCTGATCGGTGGTGTCCGGGTCGCGGTTGGCGACCAGTTTCTCGATCTCTCTGTGCGCGGCAAACTCGAAACCATGGCCACGGCGCTGAAGAACTAGCAGGAAAACCAGTGAAAAGTGAAACATGAAAGGTGAAATGTGCCAATCAGAGCAAACAGCGACGGAGCCCCGGTTCTTCGGCAAAGGAAGAAACGCTGAGGATCAGGACGGCCGTCGGTTTGCCACTTTTCATGTTTCACATTTCACGTTTCACAGCATTAGGAGAAATGAATGCAATTGAATCCATCCGAGATCAGTGAACTGATCAAGAGCAAGATTCAGAATCTGGACACCAGTGCCCAAACACGTACGCAAGGCACGGTTGTTTCGGTCACTGACGGTATCTGCCGGATTCACGGGCTGGACGACGTGATGCAGGGCGAAATGCTGGAGTTCCCCGGTGGCGCTTTCGGCATGGCGCTGAACCTCGAACGTGACTCCGTCGGCGCGGTGGTGCTTGGTGAATACGAGCACATTACCGAAGGCGATACGGTCAAGACCACCGGGCGGATTCTCGAAGTGCCGGTCGGGCCGGAGCTGCTGGGGCGCGTGGTCAATTCGCTGGGTCAGCCGATCGACGGCAAGGGGCCGGTCAACGCCAAACTCACCGACAAGATCGAAAAGGTCGCGCCGGGCGTGATCTGGCGCAAGTCGGTGTCGCAACCGGTGCAGACGGGTTTGAAATCGATCGACTCGATGGTGCCGATCGGGCGCGGCCAGCGCGAACTGATCATTGGTGACCGCCAGACCGGCAAGACCGCCGTGGCCGTCGATACGATCATCAACCAGAAGGGCAAGGACCTGATCTGCATCTACGTGGCGGTCGGTCAGAAGGCCTCGACGGTAGCCAACGTGCTGCGGCGGCTCGAAGCGCGGGGAGCGATGGAATACACCATCATCGTCGCGGCGACGGCGGCAGAATCCGCGGCCTTGCAATACATCGCCCCCTACGCCGGATGCACGATGGGCGAATACTTCCGTGACCGTGGTCAGGACGCGCTGATCATTTACGATGACCTGACCAAGCAGGCCTGGGCCTACCGTCAGGTGTCACTGCTGCTGCGCCGTCCGCCGGGTCGCGAAGCCTATCCGGGCGACGTTTTCTACCTGCACTCGCGCCTGCTGGAGCGGGCCGCCCGGGTCAGTGAGGAATACGTCGAACGGTTTACCAATGGCGAGGTCAAGGGCAAGACCGGATCGCTGACGGCCTTGCCGATCATCGAAACACAGGCCGGTGACGTTTCCGCTTTCGTGCCGACCAACGTCATCTCGATTACCGACGGCCAGATCTTCCTTGATACCGACCTCTTCAACGCCGGTATCCGCCCGGCCATCGACGCCGGTATTTCCGTGTCCCGCGTCGGTGGTGCGGCACAGACCAAGATCATCAAGAAGCTCGGCGGCGGGGTGCGTCTGGCCCTGGCGCAGTTCCGCGAACTCGCGGCGTTTGCGCAGTTCGCCTCCGATCTCGACGAGGCCACGCGCAAGCAACTGGATCGTGGCCGTCTGGTGACCGAGCTCATGAAGCAGCCACAATATGCACCGATGACCGTCGCCGAAATGTCGATCACCCTGCTGGCGGTCAACAAGGGCTATTTTGACGGTGTCGAGGTCAAGAAGGCGCTGGAAGTTGAGCGCCAGATGCAGAGCTACGTCAAACAGCATCACGCCGCCCTCGTCGACAAGATCGAGGCCACCAAGGAACTGGATGCCGATACCGAGCTGTCGCTCAGCAAGGCGATCGAGGCGTTCAAGGCCACGCTGGCCTGAGCGGGGGAGCGTCATGGCAAGCGGCAAGGAAATCCGCAACAAGATCAAGAGCGTCGAAAGCACGCGCAAGATCACCAAGGCGATGGAGA
>CAYMYD010000102.1:0-8254 GCA_964394535.1 uncultured Propionivibrio sp.
TTCTCGCCGTATTCCGGCAAGTACGCCGGTTACGCCATCGACAAGGGCAAGCTCTCGCTGTTCGTCAATTACAAGATCGAGAACGATCAGCTCCAGGCCGACAATCGCCTGTTCCTCGATCAGCTGACCTTCGGCGAACGGATCGAAAATCCCGATGCCACCAGCCTGCCGGTCAACCTCGCGCTGGCACTGCTGAAGAACCGGCAGGGCGAAATCGACATCAACCTGCCCATTTCCGGCTCGCTCAGTGATCCGCAGTTCAGCGTCGGCGGGCTGGTCGTCAAGGTGATCGTCAATCTGCTGGTCAAGGCGGTGACCTCTCCCTTTGCCCTGATCGGCTCGCTCTTTGGTTCCGGCGAAGAACTGTCAAATGTCGAATTCGATTTCGGCATGGCCGCCATTACCGTGGCGGCAGAAAAACGCTTGGAAAACCTGGCCAAGGCGCTGGTTGACCGGCCGGGTCTCAAGCTGGAAATTACTCCGCATGTCGATGCTGAAAATGATCCGGAAGGCATCCGCCGCCAGCGTCTTGACCTCAAGGTGCGTGCCGTCAAGCGCGAAGATTTGACGCGCAAGGGGGTTGAAAGCGGCAGTGTCAACACCATCACGGTCAGCCCGGAAGAGTATCCGACCCTGCTTGAGCGCGCCTACAAGGCCGAAAAGTTCCCCAAGCCACGTAATGCCATCGGGTTGCTCAAGACGCTGCCCGTGGAGGAAATGGAAAAGCTGATGCTGACCCATTCGCCGGTGAGCGACGACGATCTGCGCGAACTCGCCACGGAGCGCGCCAAGGCCGTGCGTGACTGGCTGATCGGGCGCGAGGTGCCGACGGATCGCGTCTTCCTGGTGCCGGCCAAGGCAGGCGAGAAGCGTGAAAAATCCGATACCGAGAAGAAGCTCAAGGAAAGCCGGGTGGATTTCTCGCTGAAGTGAAACTTCTCCGGAGCATTTCATGAGTGAAATCGGGTTTTACGGCTTGCTGTTGCTGGGTGCGTTGTTGCTCCTGTTGCAGTTCTTGCTGTGGCAGCGTAGCGGGCAGCGCGAGGATGTGCGTGCGTCGCTTGACCCGTATTTCCGTTCCCTGGCGGAGGCGCTGGCGCGTGTAGAGCGTGAGTTGCGGCAGGAGATGGCACGCACACGACAGGAAGCCGCCGTTGCGGCGCGTGGTGACCGCGAGGAACAGGCGCGCGCGCTGGACCGTCTGACGCAAAGCAACGAGCAGCGTTTCGAGCAGTTGCGCCAGTCGGTTGAAACACGGCTGGCCGCCATTCAGCGCGACAACACCGAGAAGCTGGAAAGCATCCGCCTGACGGTCGATGAGAAACTGCATGCGACGCTCGAACAGCGCCTTGGTGATTCGTTCCGGCTGGTCAGCGAACGGCTGGAGCAGGTGCACAAAGGACTGGGGGAAATGCAGACACTCGCCGCCGGGGTGGGTGATCTGAAAAAAGTGCTGACCAACGTCAAAACACGCGGTACTTGGGGCGAAGTCCAGCTTGAAGCCCTGCTTGAGCAGTTACTGAGCAGCGAACAGTTCGCCAGGAACATTGCCACCCGTCCGGGCAGCAGTGAGCGGGTCGAGTTTGCCATCTGCCTGCCGGGGCAGCGTGGCGGTGGTGGTGATGATCGTCCGGTCTGGCTGCCGATCGACGCGAAGTTCCCGCTGGAGGACTACCAGCGCTTGCAGGAAGCACAGGAACGCGCTGATCCGCTGGCCGTCGAGGCCGCTGCCAAGGCGCTGGAAATACGTCTGCGCGAGGAAGCAAAGAAGATTCGCGACAAATACATCGAACCACCGCATACCACCGATTTTGCCCTCCTTTACCTGCCGACCGAGGGCTTGTATGCCGAGGCACTGCGCCGTCCGGGCCTGGCCGAGGGGTTGCAGCGTGACTATCGCATCAGCCTGACCGGGCCGACAACACTGGCGGCGCTACTCAACAGTTTGCAGATGGGCTTCCGCACGCTGGCCATCGAACAGCGCTCGTCGGAAGTCTGGGCCGTGCTGGGCGCGGTCAAGACCGAGTTCGGCAAATTTGGCGACGTACTCGAAGCCACGCGCAAAAAGCTCGAACAGGCGACACGCAGTATTGAATCGGCAGGGGTGCGGACCCGCCAGATCGAACGCAAACTGAAAAATGTCGAAGCGCTTCCCTTGGCCGATGCCCAAGCGCAACTGGGCGATCTGGAAGACGTGATTGACGGGGAAGACGCGTAGGGCCGATCTGCGTATCTCCTGACTGGACTCCCCTCGCCCCGTCTGGGGAGAGGGGCCGGGGGAGAGGGCTTGATCGCTCCCACGCTCCCACGTGGGAGCGCAAGTCCAAGGACGCTCCTGCGTTCCGGTATGTCAGCCGCCCGGCGCGGCGTATAACGCCGATGACGCTGGAGCGTCAGACAATGCGTTCCCACGCAGGAGCGTGGGAACGATCAGATTGGAAGGTCGCAGCGACGCGACTACCACAGCTTCCACCACGGTTCCTTGCGTTCCAGGCCACGGGTGTAATAGACGCTGTTCGGGAAATTCTTGCGCATGACACGTTCGGCGTCATCGCGCAGGTCGTTCATGCCCATCAGGTCATAGGCCTTGACCATGATGAACAGGGCTTCCTCGATGGCCGGGGCATCCGGATAGTTCTGGATCGCATACTGGGCGCGATTGACAGCGGCGACGTAGGCGCCGCGCCGGACGTAATAGTGGGCAACGTGCACTTCCAGCGAGGCCATGGCATTGACCAGATACTTCATGCGCAGGATCGCATCCGGCGTGTATTTGCTTTCCGGGAAGCGGGTGATCAGTTCCTTGAAGGCATCGAAGGATTCGCGTGCGCCTTTCGGGTCGCGTTCGGTCAGATCCTGGCGGCTGATGTGGCCGAGCAGGCCGAGATCCTCGTTGAAATTGACCAGCCCGCGCAGGTAATAGACGTAATCGACGTTCGGGTGATTCGGATGCAGTTTGATGAAGCGGTCGCAGGCGGCAGTGGCCGAAGCGGCTTCGCCGGACTTCCAGTAGGCATAGGCAATGTCAATCTGCGCCTGCTGGGCAAAGCGGCCGTAGGGGTAGCGCGACTCAAGCTTTTCAAAATACTTGATCGATTTTTCGTAGCCACCTTCGTTAAGCGCTTCCTTGGCTTCGGTATAGAGTTTGTTGGCCGACCAGCCGACAGTTTCATCCTGAACCTCAGGCAACAGGCCGCATCCGGATACGAGGAAGGTAAGAACAAGCGCTGCGATAACCGCTAAACTACGCATGATGAAAATCCTACATAAAGAAATGAAGACCGAACTACCTGAAACCGGCGAGGAAAAAGGGCGGCACGATTATAGCGCAATCCGGCTGCTCTCCCTGAAGGCTGGTGCGGATTGTGCCGGTTTGCGCCTTGATCAGGCGCTGGCGCGGCTTTGTCCGCAGCATTCACGCAGTCGGCTGCAAAACTGGATTCGCCAGGCGCGGGTTACGGTCAATGGCGCGACGATCACCGAGCCACGGCACAAACTCTGGGGCGGCGAGGCGGTTGAAGTCGCCGAAATGCCGGACGAGCGTCTGCAATCCTCGAAGCCGGAAGCCATCGCACTGAACATCGCGTATGAGGACGAAAGCCTGATCGTCATCGACAAACCGCCGGGACTGGTGGTTCATCCGGGCAGCGGCAACTGGAGCGGCACCCTGCAGAATGCGCTGCTGTACCACGCGCCGACACTGGAACGCTTGCCGCGTGCCGGTATTGTGCATCGGCTGGACAAGGACACCAGCGGCCTGATGGTCGTCGCCAAAACCCTGGAAGCGCAGACCGATCTCGTGCGCCAGTTGCAGGCGCGCACGGTGAAGCGCTACTACCAGGCATTGGCGCGGGGGCGACTCGAACAGGGTGGCACGGTCGATGCGCCGATGGGCCGCCATCCCTCGCAGCGAACCAAAATGGCGGTGATCCGGACCGGCAAACCGGCGCGCACCCATTACCGCATTCTCGAACGCTTTCTGGACTGCACCCTGATCGAATGTGCGCTGGAGACGGGCCGTACCCACCAGATTCGCGTGCATCTGACCCACATCGGCCATCCCCTGGTTGGCGACCCGGTGTATGGCACCGGCACCAGCCGGGTTCCGGTCGGCCCGGCCTTTGATCGTCAGGCGCTGCATGCCTGTCGACTCGGGCTGGTGCACCCTGCCAGCGGGAAAGCCATGCGCTGGAAATCGGAACTTCCCGAAGACTTGGCCGAACTGGTTGAGATCGCCCGCCAGCGCGCCATCGAAGCCGAAGCACTGGCCGCAGAAAATGAAGCGGATTGGGACGACGAAGACTTTGCTGGTGGCCCGGAAATCATCTACGCCTACGGCGACGGCCCGGAAGACGAGGATGATGAACTCGAATAGGGAAGGGGGAAGGGAGAAGGGGGAAGGGGGCCTTATCGTTCCCTTACCGCCTTTGGCTGCCTCCAGTTCTGTTGTTGCTGAAGGCATTCTTACTGAGGCGGGTTCTTTCCCGTTTACCGCCATCATGCCTGACTGGCCGGCACCGCGACGGGTGCGCAGCTTGTCGACGACCCGCCTGGGTGGCTTCAGTCAGGGGGCTTATGCCGGTTTCAATCTGGGCTTGCACGTGGGTGACGATCCGCAGGCGGTGGCGGCCAACCGGGCGCAGTTGTGTGCGCTGATCGGCAGTTCCCCGCGCTGGCTGGAGCAGGTGCATGGCACCACCGTGGTCGACGCCGCGCTGCTCTCCCCGGACGTCCCGCCGCCGCAGGCCGACGCGGCTTTTTCGCGTCAGCCCGGCGTGCCTTGCGTGGTCATGACTGCAGATTGTCTGCCGGTGCTGTTCTGTGACCAGGCAGGCAGCGTGGTTGCTGCGGTTCATGCTGGTTGGCGCGGTTTGCTGGATCGCGTGTTGGAAGCGACCCTTGCCGCCATGCAGGTACCGGGCGACAGCCTGCTCGCCTGGCTCGGCCCGGCCATCGGGCCACAGGCTTTTGAAGTGGGCGAAGAAGTGCGCACCGCCTTCATCGCCATAGACCACCGGGCCGCTGCTGCCTTTGTCCCGGCCTCTCCGGGCAAGTGGCTGGCCGATATTTACCAACTAGCCCGGCAGCGACTGGCCGGGCAGGGCGTGGAAAGGATTTACGGAGGCTCGTTCTGCACCGTCAGCGACGCCGGGCGCTTTTACTCGTATCGCCGGGAGGGGCAAACAGGGCGCATGGCGTCGATTGTCTGGCTGGAATAAGGCAGAATGCACTCATGAACAGACAACTTTTGATTTCGGCATTACTGGCGACGCTCGTTACCTCATTCGCGCAAGCTGATGAATTGAAGCCGCCTCAGATGCTTGAGTATGGGGGTAAAAATTATCAACTAACCTCTGCTGCTAAGATAGCGGAGCCGAGTGGTGACAGGTTGTTCTACCGCTATACGACCGGTAACGAGACCAAGGATCAATGGACATCCATGGTAATCATCCAATTTTCGCCCCATGTGCATTTGAAGCATGAAGCCTGGGCCAAGGATGTGAAGTCCTATTTTGATGCCAGTAACCCTCGTCCGTACTACAACATTGACTATATTGGCGGCAAGCCTTTTGCTCGCTACATGAATCCGCCAGTCAATGGACAGCCATCCGAATCCAGTGTGATGCGGTTCTTTCCGGATGGTTGTGGAGGCCAGGCAGTGTTCCAGTTCCTTGAAAAGGTTGATGCCTCAAATGTGCAGAAGGCATGGGGCAACAATGAAAGTGCCTTGCGTGAGTTGGTAAAACATCCTTGGCAACCCGAGTGCATTGTAGGTCGCTAACTCTTTTACCAGCAACAAAACGGGGGGAAGGCCAATACCACAAGGCGCTTATTCGAGCGCCTTACATCCCCGCACCACACGCCGCACGCCTCAGGCGGTCGGCGATGGCGCTCCAGGCGTTGTTGTCCGGGAGGGCTTCGATGACGATGAGTTCAGCGTGGGCTTCGTCGAGTTCGCGCAGGGCGGCATAGAAGCCCTGGGCGTAGGCTTCGGCGTTATCGGGCAGATGGCGCAGGGTCTGGGCGGGGAGGGCTGCGCCCAGCATGGTGTGGGCCAGTAGCGCGGTGTTTCTGCCGGTGTTTTTCAGGCTTGCCATCAACTCGGGCAATTGCGCGGTGGTGGCAACGCGGATCGGGGTGCGGGGCGCGTAATGGGCGTCGAGCGAACCGGAAACGCGCGGGGTGTCGCCCGGTTTACGGGGATGCGGCAATTCAGGCTCGATCCCGATCACGGCGGCGATCTGCGCGGGGGTGATGTGTCCGGGGCGCAGGAGGCGCGGCGGGGCCGCCGGGCGTGTGAGGTCGATGATCGTCGATTCGATGCCGACAGCGCAGCGTCCGCCGTCAAGGATCAGGCTGACGGCGCTGCCGAGTTCGTCGCGCACATGCGCGGCTTCGGTCGGGCTGATGCGCCCGAAACGGTTGGCCGAGGGGGCGGCGATGCCACACAGGCCGCCGTGTCCGCCGCCTGCCTGGGCGTAGGCCTGCAGGAGTTCAAGCGCCAGGGGATGCGCCGGGACGCGCAGGCCGACGGTCTGCTGACCCCCGGTCACGGCCAGGGGAACTGCGGGGGCTTTCGGCAGGATCAGCGTCAGTGGTCCCGGCCAGAAGGCTTCTGCCAGTGCGTGGGCAGTGGGCGGGATGTCGATGGCCCATTGCGTCAGGTGGCTGGCGTCAGCCAGATGGACGATCAGCGGGTGATCGGCAGGCCGTCCCTTGGCGGCAAAGATTTTTGCCACGGCCTGCGGGTTGGCGGCATCGGCGCCGAGACCGTAGACCGTTTCGGTCGGAAAGGCGACGAGTTCTCCGGCCTGCAGCAGGCGAACGGCTTGGGCAAGCGGGGATGGCAAAACTTACTCCAGTGTTTTGGCCAGTACCTTTTCCGTCTGACTCAGGCGGAAGGCAGACAGTTTTTGCGCAAGCTCAGCGTCGTTCAAGGCGAGCAGGGCGACGCTGAACAGGGCGGCGTTGACCGCACCGGCTTCGCCGATGGCAAAGGTGGCAACGGGGATGCCGCCGGGCATCTGCACCATCGCCAGCAGGGAATCCAGCCCTTGCAGATGTTTCGATGGCATGGGGACGGCGAGCACCGGCAGTTCGCTTTTTGCGGCCAGCACACCGGCCAGGTGGGCCGCGCCACCGGCAGCGCCGATCAGCACCTTGAGGCCGCGTGCCTGCGCGCTGGCAGCGTAGTCGAGTGCGGCATCCGGGGTGCGGTGCGCGGAGAGTACCTTGGCCTCATAGGCAACGCCGAAGCGTTTGAAGGTTTCGGCGCACTGTTTCATGATCGGCCAGTCGCTGTCCGAACCCATGACGATGCCGACCAGCGGGATAGGGTTGTTCATGATGTTTTCCTTTTACGTTGTGCAGATTCCAGGGTGTTGGCCAGCAGCATGGTGATGGTCATCGGGCCGACGCCGCCGGGGACGGGGGTGATGTACGAAGCGACTTCCTTCGCTGAATCAAAATCGACATCGCCGCAGAGTTTACCCGCATCGGGGCCGTCTGGCAGGCGGTTGATGCCGACATCAATGACCACAGCACCGGGTTTCACCATGTCGCCGGTAATCATTTTCGGCTTGCCGATGGCGGCGACGAGAATGTCGGCGCGGCGGCAGTGGGCCTTGAGGTCTTGCGTTTGCGAATGGCAGATGGTGACGGTGGCCCCGGCGTGCATCAGCAGCATGGCCATCGGCTTGCCGACGATATTGGAGCGGCCAACGATCACCGCTTCCTTGCCGCGCAGGGTAATTCCGGCGTCCTCAAAGAATTTCATCGCACCGTAAGGCGTGCAGGGGATGAAGCAGGGTTTGCCCTGCATCAGCGCCCCGACGTTTTCGGCGCGGAAACCATCGACGTCCTTTTCCGGGGCGATGGCTTCAAGCACCGCGTCGGCGTCAAAATGTTTCGGCAAGGGCAGTTGCACGAGGATGCCGTGGATGGCCGGGTCGGCGTTGAGTTCGGCAATTTTGGCAAAGACCGTGGCAGCTTCGACATCCGCCGGGTAGCTGTGCTTTTCGGAGTGAAAACCCGCCTGTGCGCAGGCGTTGACCTTGTTGCGCACATAGACCTGCGAGGCCGGGTCTTCGCCGACCAGAATCACCGCCAGGCCGGGGCGGATGCCCTGTGCGGCGAGTTGATCGGCTTCCTGCTTGAAACCGGCGCGCAGCTTTTGCGCGAGGGCGTTACCGTCGAGAATTTGGGCTGTCATGGTGTGAGCTTCAGTGGCTGGTGGTTAGTGGTTTGTGGCTAG
>CAYMYD010000103.1:0-8144 GCA_964394535.1 uncultured Propionivibrio sp.
AAAAAGAAAAACTGAAAAAACAGGCCAAAACCGCCGCCATCAAACCGGCTCTCCCCATCGCCCAGCCAGCCCCCTTGCCCGCACCGCATCCACCACAGGCAAATCCCGAACCGCCCCCGGCGCCTGCTCCGGCAACAAGCGATAGCCCGCAACATACCGAATCCAGCCCCGAAGAAGCTGCCAATCCTTAAGTTTTCCCGGTTGATGCAGATCAGCTACTTGCGACGCTGAACCCCCGGTTTCATCCCCACGAAAAAACAGGTGCAGCCATGGCGGTTCGCATTTGTTATCTCCCTCCAAAGGCACTCGCTGGCAGCCTTGTGGTATCAAACTCCCTCTTTGCACGCAGTCTCATACCGACTCCGGCAACGGGATTTTTACGAAAAGAGCCAAACATTCGGGGTAGAATGCACAGTCCAAGGAGGCGATATGCGCGCAAAAATTTTGCTGGCCATTACTTTGCTGCATTTTTCCGCATTCAGGGTAGCGGCCGAACCCCAAGCCTTGAGCATCGGCATCATGCCGTTCAATTCAACGCTGGCGCTGTTCAAGATCCATCAACCGATCCGTCTGCAGTTGCAGGAAGCGCTGGGGCATCCGGTCGAGCTCTTTACGGCCCCCGACTACCCGAGCTATCTGAAGGATTGCCTGGCCGGCCGCTTTGATCTTCTGATCGCCGGACCGCACCTTGGCGTCATGTCGATGGAAAGCGGCTATCAGCCCATGCTTCAGTACAAGACCCGCCTGCAACCGGTTATCGTGGTCAAAAAAGGCGCGCCCATCAACAACATCAACGACCTGAAAGGAAAGCGCGTCGGCCTGCCGAGCAGCCTGTCGGTTTCATCGATCGCTGGCATCAAATGGATACAGGATCACGGCCTGAAAATTGGCACTGACATCACGCTGATTGAAGAATCCAGCCATGGCTCTGCTGTCGCTGCGGTGGCAGTCGGCACGCTGGACGCCACCCTGACCACCCACACGCCCCTGAAGCAGATGCCGAAAGACGTACTCGACCAGGTCGACATTTTTCCGAGTGACGTCCAGACTTCACACCTGATGACGCTGGCCAACAAGCGCCTTGGCAGCAAGGAAATCGAACGGATTCGTACCGCACTGCTTGCGCTCCAGAATCTACCCGCCGGCCAGGCATTCTTCGAATCAACCGGCTACCTCGGCTACGAACCGGTCAGCAACACCGACATTGCCAACATGCAACCTTATATCGCCATCACCCGCAATGTGCTGAACACGAAGTCCCTGCCGAGTCCATGAACGTTTTCATCCTGAAATCAATCCGCAGCAAATTCCTGCTGGTTTCGCTGTTGATCGAAGTCACCATGCTGGCGCTACTGGTCGGCAACAGTGTCCGGCTAATCCGCGAGCATCTTGAAAATCAGGTTCATGAACGCATCGCCGCGGTCGAACAGGCTTACAACTCGGTGCTGATCCTGCCGCTGGCTTCCCACGATTACGCCACCTTGCGCGACCTGCTCGACAGCCTGCGCAGCACGCCGGACATCGTCTATCTGGCGGTCAGCAGCAACGACGGGCGTCTGCTGGCGTCCACCGGCCGGGACGCGTCCCGGCCACTGCCTGCGCCAGGCAAAGAAGGCAATCTGTTGCACGTCGCCTTTCCGATCACCAGCTTTGGCCAGACCTACGGCCAGATGCACTACGGGCTCTCGACAGACCGCATCGACAGCGCCACCAACACCCTGTTTTCGCAGAGTCTGATCATCGCCGTGACCGAAATCATCCTGTCGCTGGTGCTGCTTTCGATCACCGCCCACCTGCTCACCCGCAATCTGAGGAAACTCGCCACCGCCAGCGTGCAGGTCGCCGATGGCGATTACGACGTTGCCATTCCCACCCAGGGCCACGACGAAGTGGCGGTGCTCTCGGGGAACTTCAACCGCATGATCGCCGCGATCCGCGAACGCAACAAGGAGGTTCTGTTCTATCAGGAGCAGCTTGAACGTTCCAACCGGCAACTGGAAACGACCATGCAGACCGCCCGCGAACTGGCGCGGCAGGCCGAGCAAGCGAATATCGCCAAACGCGAATTCCTGCAAAACATCAGTCACGAATTGCGTACGCCGATGAACGGGGTGATCGGCATGACCCAGTTACTCGGCTTCACCGCACTGGACCCGAAGCAGCAAAAATACTTGGATGGCCTTGAGCATTCTGCCGATAATCTGCTGCGACTGATTACCGACATCCTGGACTTCACCGCGATTTCGGAAAAGAACTCGCGGCTGAACATCACCAGCGTCAACCTTCATGAGGTGCTGGAGACCGTCGTACAAACCGTGCAGGCAGAAGCCGCCCGGAAAAACATCGCCATGACTGTCAATCTTCCTGCCGAACTGAAAAAACCGCTTCTCGGCGACAAGGGGCGCATCCGGCAGGTCTTGCTGCATCTGGTCAACAACGCGGTCAAATTCACGGAGACCGGTTCGGTCGACATTCAGGTTGAACTCCTTAGCCAGACCGACAAGCGCCTGACACTCAAGATCCTGGTCATCGACACCGGTATCGGCATCAAGGAAGAACACCTGTCCAGCATTTTTGACTCCTTCAAACAGGCCGATGGTTCATTGACGCGGGAATACGGTGGCGTCGGACTGGGTCTGAGCATCGCCAAACTGGCCGTCGAATTGATGGACGGACAGATCGGTGTCAGCAGTCGCCTGGGAGAAGGCTCCACATTCTGGTTTACACTGCCGCTGCAACTCAATGACCAAGAAACCGGGTGAACAGCCACAGACAAACCCCGATCCAGCCCCTGTAAGTAATCCAAACACCTCCTCGCGCGTTAATTGCCCATTTCCTCCTCCCTTCTCACGAATCCATGAGCCAAAAAGACATCAAGTTCCTCGAAATTCGTCATCTGCGCGGCCCGAACCAATGGACTTACCGCCCTGTCATTGAAGCCGTCGTCGATATCGGGGAATTTGAAGATTTCCCGTCGAACACCCTGCCCGGCTTTGTCGAACGACTCACCACCTTCCTTCCCTCGCTGATCGAGCACCGTTGCAGCTACGGCGAACGTGGCGGCTTTTTGCGCCGACTCGAAGAAGGGACCTGGATCGGACATATCCTTGAACACGTTTCGCTTGAACTGCAAAACCTGGCCGGGATGCCCGGTGGTTTCGGCAAGGCACGCGAAACTTCGCAACGCGGCATCTACAAGGTGGTAATCCGCGCCTGGCACGAGGAAGTCAGCCGCTTCGCCCTGGAATCAGGCCGTGAACTGCTGCTGGCAGCGGTTGAAGATCGTCCTTTCGACCTCGCCGGACGTGTCGAGGCACTGCGTGACATGGCCGAACGCAAACTGCTCGGCCCGAGTACTGCCAGCATCGTCGAAGCAGCCACGGCAAAAGACCGGCGCATCCCGGCGATCCGCCTGCTGGCCGATGGCAACCTGGTGCAGCTCGGCTACGGCAAACTGAGCCGCCGTATCTGGACCGCCGAAACCGATGAAACCAGCGCCATCGCCGAAACCATCTCGCGCGACAAGGATCTGACCAAGAGCATCCTGCAGGCCTGCGGCGTGCCAATCCCCGAAGGTCGTCTGGTCAACAGCCCGGCGGATGCCTGGGAAGCCGCTGAAGAAATCGGTGTCCCGGTTGTCGTCAAACCTCATGACGGCAATCATGGACGCGGCGTATTCACCAACCTGATGAGCCGGGAAGAAGTCGAGGCCGCCTACCCGGCCGCGCTCAATGAAGGCAGCGGCGTCATCGTCGAACGCTATATCCGTGGCTCCGAGCACCGCTTGCTGGTCGTCGGCGACAAGCTGATCGCTGCCGCACGCGGTGAAACCGTGTCGGTCGTTGCCGACGGCAAATCGACTCTCAACGAACTCGTTGACCTGCAGGTCAACTCCGATCCACGCCGGGGTGCTGCCGAGGAATTCCCGTTGGATGTGGTCATTCTGGACAAGCATCCGGTGGCGCTACTGGAAATCCGCCGCCAGGGCTTTGAACCCGACTCCATCCCGCCGGAAGGGCGCGAAATCCTGATCATCCGTACCGGCAACCACACCTGCGACGTCACCGATCTGGTGCACCCGGAAACGGCGGAGACCGCCACCCTGGCAGCACGCGTCGTCGGCCTCGACATTGCCGGCGTCGATCTCGTCTGCGAGGACATCTCCCAGCCGCTCGCCGGACAACGCGGGGCCATCGTCGAAGTCAACGCCGGGCCGGGGCTTCTGATGCACCTCAAGCCGGAGAACGGCGAACCACGCCCGGTCGGGCGCGCCATTGTCGATCATCTTTTCCCCTGCGGCGGCAACGGACGCATCCCGGTCGTCGGCGTCACCGGCAGCTACGGCAAGACAACCGTGGCCCGCCTCGTCGCCCGACTGCTCACCCTTTCCGGGAAACGCACCGGCCTCACCTGTAGCGACGGCCTGTTCATCGACAGCCGCCGTTCCGAAGCAGGCGACTGCGCACACTGGGAAGCAGCCCGTCGGGTGCTGATGAACCGCGCCATCGAAGCGGCCGTGTTCGAAAACGGCAGCGACGCGATTCTTGTCGACGGGCTGGCCTATGACCGTTGCCAGGTCGGCATCGTCACCAATATGGATGTCGCACGCCACACCGGCCGGTTTTATGTCGACACCCCGGAACAGGTGTTCACCGTGCTGCGCACCCAGATCGATCTGGTACTGCCGGGCGGTGCGGCCGTGCTCAACGCCGCCGAACCGCAACTGGTCGAAATGGCCAAACTGTGCGACGGCGAAGTGATCTTCTTCGCCTCCGATCCCGAACTGCCAGCACTCGTCAGCCATATCGAACAGGGCCGCCGGGCCGTGATCGTCCGCTACGGCCAGGTCATGCTGGCCGACAGCGAAGGAGAGGCGGCGCTGACCCGACTCGGCGACATCCCCCTGACCGAAGACGGCAAGAACCGCGAGCAGATCGAAAACGTCCTCGCCGCCATCGCCGCCGCCTGGGCGCTCGGCATCACGCCAGACGTCATGCGTACCGGCGTAGAAACGTTCTTTAACGAATGAAATGACCGCTGGCGGGCACCTGTGCCCGCCCTACCCATCACTCCAACTCCTTACTGCGCCCCCTGATCCCCCACTATGGAAATCTCACGTATCCGCGCCTTGCGCGGCCCGAATTTGTGGAGCCGCCATACCGCCATCGAGGCGATTGTTTCCTGCACCGGCAGCGAGCGATGCCTTTCCGACATCCCTGAATTCGAGCCGCGCCTGCGCGAACGCTTCCCGGAAATCGCCCTGCTGCAACCGACAATCCACGACGAAATGGCGTCGATGGCGCACGCACTGGAATTTGCCACGCTCGGACTGCAGGCGCAGGCCGGTTGCCCGGTAACTTTCAGCCGCACAACGCAAACTATCGAAGAGGGTATCTATCAGGTCGTCGTCGAATACAGCGAAGAGGCTGTCGGACGTCTGGCGCTCGAACTGGCACAAAAACTCTGCCTGGCCGCCATTAATGACACAGCATTCGATCTGGCCGACGCGCTGAAACGCCTGCGTGATCTGGATGAGGAAGTCCGCCTCGGCCCAAGTACCGGCTCGATCGTTTATGCCGCTGTCGCCCGCAACATCCCCTATCGCCGCCTGACCGAGGGCAGCCTGGTGCAGTTCGGCTGGGGCAGCAAGCAACGCCGCATCCAGGCCGCCGAAACCGACGCCAGCAGCGCTGTCGCCGAATCCATCGCCCAGGACAAGGAACTGACCAAGAAGCTCCTGCAGGCCGCGGGAGTACCGGTTCCCATCGGTCGCCCGGTCGATAACGCTGCTGACGCCTGGGCTGCCGCCTGTGAGATCGGCGTACCGGTCGTCGTCAAACCCCAGGATGGCAATCAGGGCAAGGGCGTCACCGTCAACCTTTCGACCCGCGAACAGGTCGAAACCGCCTATGAAACAGCCAGCCGCTACAGCGACGAAGTGCTCGTCGAACGCTTCCTGACCGGTCAGGATCACCGCATTCTGGTCGTTGGCGACAAGCTCATTGCCGCTGCCCGCCGCGAACCACCGCTGGTCATCGGCGACGGCGTCAGCACCGTGCAGCAGCTTGTCGATCAGGTTAATAGCGATCCCCGACGCGGCGAAGGCCACGCCACCAGCCTGACCAAAATCCGCTTCGATAACATCGCCATTGCCCGCCTTGCCGAGGACGGTCTCACCGCCGAATCGGTACCGGCCAAGGGACAGCGCGTCGTGCTGCGCAACAACGCCAACCTGTCAACCGGTGGCACGGCCACCGATGTCACCGACAGCGTCCATCCCGACTTCGCCGCGCGCGCCATTGCTGCCGCACAAATGGTCGGTCTGGACATTGCCGGGGTCGACATCGTCTGCCAGAACGTGCTGCAACCGCTGGAAACCCAGGGCGGCGGCGTTGTCGAGGTCAATGCCGCACCCGGCCTGCGCATGCACCTGCAACCCTCCTTCGGCAAGGGCCGCGCTGTCGGTGAAGCCATCGTTTCCAGCCTGTTCGCCGAGGGCGACGACGCACGCATTCCGCTGGTCGCTGTCGCCGGCACCAATGGAAAAACCACCACGGTTCGCCTGATCGCCAGCATTCTCGGCCAGCAGGGCTGGCGCGTCGGCATGACCAGTACCGACGGCATCTACATTCAGGGCAAGCGCATCGACACTGGCGATTGCAGTGGCCCGAAGAGCGCCCGCAACGTGCTGTTCCACCCCGACGTTGACGCCGCCGTCCTGGAAACCGCGCGCGGTGGCGTGCTGCGCGAGGGGCTGGGCTTTGACCGCTGCGATGTGGCCGTGGTGACCAACATCGGCTCCGGCGACCATCTGGGGCTTTCCTACATCAGCACCGTCGAGGATCTCTCGGTGGTCAAACGGGTCATTGTCCAGAACGTCAAACCGGAAACCGGTTACGCCGTGCTCAACGCCGCCGATCCGATGGTTGCGCGTATGGCCGGCGCCTGCCCCGGCAAGGTCATTTTCTTCGCCTGCGACCGCAATCATCCGGTCATGGCCATGCACCGTGCCAAAGGCAAACGTATCGTCTATCTGGATGGCGACGCCATTGTTGCCCTTGAAGGCAGCTTCTCCGAGCGCATCCCGCTCGCTGAAATTCCGGTCACGGCCAATGGGGCCATCGGCTTCCAGATCGAAAATGCCATGGCCGCGCTGGCCGCCTGCTGGGCACTGGCATTGCCATGGGAAGTCATCCGGCAAGGGCTGGCCGACTTCGTCAATGATGCGACTTCCGCCCCCGGACGCTTCAACCTCTTCGACTATCGCGGGGCCACGCTGATCGCTGACTACGGCCACAACCCGGACGCCATCCAGGCACTGGTCAACGCCATTGAAAAACTACCCGCCGGGCCCGACAGTCACCGTACCGTCGTCATCAGCGGTGCCGGAGACCGCCGCGACGAAGACATCCGCCAGCAGACCGAAATCCTCGGCAAAGCCTTTGACCGCGTCATTCTCTATCAGGATCAGTGCCAGCGCGGGCGTGCCGATGGCGAAGTGCTGGCGCTCCTGCAAGCCGGGCTGAAGAACGCCACCCGCGCTCGCGACATCTGCGAAATTCACGGTGAATTCCTGGCCATCGACACTGCGCTGGAAAAACTCGCCGCTGGCGATCTCTGCCTGATCCTCGTCGATCAGGTCGAAGAAGCGCTGGCACATATCACCCAGCGGGTTACGGCGGGCTGAGCAACGGAAAGTTGAACTGCCTGCGCCGTGTGCGCAGGCAGCGTTTCACTTGCGCTTGGAACTTTTGCTCTTGGTCTGAAGCACCTCGCCGTTCACCGCGTTGACGACGAGTTTGATCTGCTCCCCACCTTGCCGCAACAGCTTGAACTCATAAACCCAGCGCCCCTGTTCGCGCTCAAGTTCGACCTTGATGACCTGTCCGGGCACCTCCTGGCTGATCTTGGTCAACGCCTTCTGTAGCGTCATGATTTCACCGGCTTCCAGCGCCCGGATCGCCTGCTCGCGCTCATTGCTATCCACCGCCCAAGCCGGGGTCAGAAAAGAAATGCCCAGCGCAAAAGCCAGAATCAAAGAACAAAACTTCATGATGACTCTCCAAGAATTCAAAAACAGAAAGGGCGCAATCATACCGTCATTGTGCCGAAAAGCAGGCTGATGCTTTTTTGACGGGACAAGC
>CAYMYD010000104.1:0-8067 GCA_964394535.1 uncultured Propionivibrio sp.
GCCGCCCCCGCTCGCCCCTGCTGGGCCATTTTGTAACCATCGAAGCAGGTCACAATGGAGGAGGCATCGCCCGGTGTGTTGATCATGATCGAGGCAATCGAGCCGCCGAACATCGCGCCATAGTAAATGGCACACATGCAGATGAGGGCCGTCGTCGGATCCATGCCGTAGGAAACCGGAATCAGAATGGCGATGCCGGTCGCCGGACCAACGCCCGGCAGCATGCCGACCAGGGTACCGAGGAAACTGCCGATCACCACCCAGATCAGGTTGGTGACGGTCAGTGCATTCTGAAAACCCAGCGCCAGATTCGAGAGAATTGCATCCATCTTCGTTCCTTTCAGAAAGCCAGAATGCCGCGCGGCAGGCTGACTTCCAGAAGGCCGAAGAAGATGCCGTAAGTCGTCAGCGAAAAGGTCAGCGCAATGGCGCAGTTGTAGAAAACACGATTGCGGTTGGTGATGAACATCATCGCCGTCATGAACAGGGTGGTTGCCAGCAGATAACCCAAGGGCTCAAGAATCAGGCCAAAGATGACGCCGGCCACACAGGTCAGGCCGATATTGACGATCAGTTCCTTTTCTGTCGCCCAGGTAAAAACGACAGCGCGGTTTTTGGCAGTCAGCGTCTCTTTTTTCATGACCAGAAGCAGGCCGATCAGAAAAAGTCCGACACCAATGATGACCGGGAAAACCCGTGGCCCGATCGGGTCGGAAACGGCTGTGATTTCAATGGTACTGGTGGCGGCAAGGTAGATCACGCTCAGCACCAGCGCAAAGATTCCGGTGACTCGATTTTTGGTCATGGAGATCGCTTCCTTGAAGGGAAAGTGTGAAAGGAGGAGGTGTATTCACCCCTCCTCCTTTCACAAAAGACTTATTTCTTCTTGAGGCCCAACTGCTCGATCAAAGGCTTCAGCGCGTCGTTCTGCTCTTCAAGGAACTTCTTGAATTCGGCGGAGTTCTTGTAATAGACCTCACCATTCAGGCTTTCAATGGTTTTCTTGAATCCGGCAGATTGCGCGACCTTGGAGAGCACGTCATCCCAGTACTTGATTTGCGCTGCACTCATCTTGGGTGGCCCCATGACGCCGCGCCAGTGCGGGAAAACAATATCGACCCCCTGTTCCTTCCAGGTTGGGATATCCGGTGCCATGCCGACCCGTTTATCCGCCGTAATACCCAGCACGCGCAGCTTGCCCGCCTTGTGCTGGGTCAGTGTTTCGGAGAGCGCGGTACTGATCAGATTGACGTGCCCACCCAGCGCCGCCATCACCACATCACCGCCCGCGCCTTCAAACACCACCCATTTGAGTTTGGTGATGTCAACGCCATAGGTCTGCGCGATGCGGATGAAGGAAAGATGGTCGTTATTGCCGAGCGCCGGGCCGACGCCAATGGTCAGCGAACCGGGATCCTTCTTGAGTTGCTCCAGCAGATCCTTGGCGGTCTTGTACGGCGAGTCCGCCTTGACGGCAACGCTGATCCACTCGGTTGTCAGCATGGCCAGCGGCGTAAAATCGTTGAAGGTCAGCGCGCTGGAACCGAGCAGGTTGTTGAGGAGCACCAGCGAGGAGTTGGCCGCCAGGAAATGGCCGTTGCCTTCCTTGCCCTTGAGATAGGTCCAGCCAACCGAACCACCGCCGCCCGGCTTGTTCGAGACGATGATGTTCTTGCCGACGATCTTGCCTTCGGTGGCCGAGCGTTGTACGGCACGAGCGGTCAGGTCCCAGCCACCGCCCGGCCCGGCCGGTGCGACAATTTCGATCGTGGTGTCGGGTGCCCAGGCGGCCTGTGCCATTACGCCGGTCGAGAACGCGGCAAGCGTCAGAAGCGCTGCCGAAACAATGGTTTTTCCTCTCATGTCTATTCCTCCTTGATGGAATCGTCGATTTGCAGTCGGCAACACGCGCTGCATCGTTGACGCTACACAGGAGAGCTTTCGACAGGCTTTCAATCCGGTCGGTTTGTCATTTTCCTTGCAGGGCCTCGTCCCAGAGTTCAAGGAAACGTTCCCGTTTTTTGTGATCGATATAGGTCAGGAGCCCGGTATTGAGCACGATCGGACGGAAGGCGGCCCCCAAGCGTCGCCGCAGCGACTCTGCCGAGGCTTCGTTTTCAATGTCGCTGCGTACCGAGTGCAGGCCAATGGCATTCAATATCGTCTGACCACGGCGCGAAAGGACGTAGTCGAGCCATTTCTTCGCATTTTCTGGATGTGGTGCCCGGCGGTTGATGAAGGCAATCCGGCTCATCACCAGCGTGTAATCGCGCGGCATCACCGCCTCGATATCCGGGCTTTCCGCGCGTCTGGCATGAGCATACGAGCACAGGACGTTGTAGCCCAGCCAGGATTGTCCGCTGCTGATCCGGTTGAGCATGGCCGTGCTTGTTGCTTCGGTCAGCAAGCCCTGAGTGGCCATTGTACGGATCAGTTTCCAGAAAACGACCGGGTTTGCTTCAAGGTCCTGCGTATGCAGCAGATAGCCCAGCCCCGAACGATGCGGGTCGTAGGTAACGAGGCGCTGACCAAAGATTTCCGGATCGTCGCTCAAAAGCCGGACAAGTTCGGCGTGCGACTGCGGGACGTTCTTCTGCGCAATTTTCCGTGAGTTATAGACGAAGCAAACCGGCTCGAAAGTGATCCCGAAAGCTTCATCCTTCCATTTGGCCCAGGCGGGCATTGCGGCGGTTTCGGCAGAGCGATACGGCAACGCATAGCCATCGTTGACCAGTCGCATCTGCAGGTCCATCGCGGAGCTCCAGAGGATGTCAGCCCGGTTTTTGCCCTCGGCCTCGGCCAGGAAGCGCGCTTGCACTTCTGTCGTGTGCATGTCGTGGTATTCGACCCGGATAGCCGGGTATGCCGCCTCAAAATCGGCAATCAGTGGCTGGATGACGTCAAAATCGGTCGCCGCGTAGATAACGACCTTCTCTGTCTGCGCCGTATATACCGGTCCGGAAAAAACCAGGAGCATGAGGAAAATGGCAGAATACATGGTAGCCAGTAAAAAAATGGAAGATGAGCCAGTAGTGTATCCAATACTTCTGACTTCCCCATCAATGAGCAGTTGCCTGATCATTTATCACCGACATGCGCCTCCTCCTCGTTGAAGACCATGCTGATCTTGCCCTGTGGGTCGCCAAAACGCTCCGGCATTCGGGGTTTGCCGTCGACATTGTCGGGCGCGGCGACCATGCACTGGCTGCGGTGTATGCCCAGGCGTACGACCTGGTGATCCTTGACCTCTCCTTGCCGGGGGTGGATGGCATTGACGTGCTGCGCGAAATGCGGCGACAGGAAAAGACCGCGCTGACCCCCGTCCTGATTCTCACTGCCCGCGCGACGCTCGACGACAAAGTGCGCGGCCTGAATCTTGGCGCAGATGATTACCTCTCCAAGCCCTTCGAACTCGTCGAACTTGAGGCGCGCATCAAGTCACTGCTGCGCCGTAGCGGAAATGTCGCTCCTCTGGTTCATGTCGGCAGGCTTGCCTTTGACACGACAGCACGTGTCGCGAGTGTCGAGGGAAAAACGCTTTCACTCACACCGCGCGAACTTGCGGTACTCGAAGCACTGGTTTCCCGCTTGGGGAAGCCGGTCGCCCGTCACGTACTTTTCGAGAAAATCTTCAGCTTTGACGACGAAGCGCGTCCGGAGGCGATCGAGATCTATGTTCATCGCCTGCGGAAAAAACTTGAAGGAACTGGCGCGTCGGTTGCCACCTTGCGCGGCCTTGGTTACGTCCTGAGCGAAATCAGCAATGGGTGAAACGCACGGGATATCGTCATTCGGCCTGCGCAAACGGCTTGCCTGGGGCGTGCTTCCGCCGGTGGCACTCCTCCTTTTCCTTAATGCCTTCTGGTCTTACCGTGGTGCAGTTGACGCAACGAACCGCGCTTACGACCGGTCGCTCAATGCTTCGCTCAACAGTATCGCGGAAAACATCCATGCAACAGGTGGCGTGGTCAGCGTCGACATTCCGTATTCGGCGCTCGACGTTTCCGAAGGTGGCATCCAGGAACGTGTCTACTACGCGATCATCGCACCGGATGGTTCGCTGTTGACCGGCGACAAGGGGCTGGCAATACCCACCATGAAAGCCCTCATCGAAGAGCCGGTCATTATCGACACGGTTTTTCGCGGGCAGCCGGTTCGTCTCGCGACGCTCAGGAAACGCCTCTACGACCCGGCCCTCGCTGGTGGCGACGTCGTTACCGTGCTCTTTGCCGAAACGACCGATGCCCGCGCCAGCCTGGCGCTCAGCCTTTTTTTCGATAGCCTGCGTCCGCAAATGCTCCTGATCGTGGCGGGCCTTGCCCTGCTCATTCTGGGTTTTCGCAGTGCCTTCCGCCCGCTCATCGAACTGCGCGATGCCATTGACCGGCGAAACGAGGAAGACCTGACTCCGGTTTCTCCCGAGCATGTTCCTGAAGAGTTGCTGCCGCTGATCGAGGCGATCAACTACCACATGGCCCGGCTGAAAAAGCTGCTCGAATCGCGTCGCTCCTTCCTCGCCGACGCCGCGCACCAGATACGCACGCCGCTCACCCTGCTTGGTGCCCAGACCGAATACGGGCTGCGTCAGAGCGATCCTGAAGAAATGCGCAAAACCTTTGCAAGCCTTACGGAAACGATCCGCAGCACGCGTCGCATGGCCAACCAGATGCTGACGCTCGCACGCGCAGAACCGGCAAGCGGACTCGCCGACGAGACCGCGTACCTTGATTTTGCTGATCTTGTTTATGAGGTGGCGGGCGATTTCGCCGTAATTGCACTGAAGAAAGAAATCGACCTTTTCTTCGAGCCGCCGGCAGGTCCCGCCTTTATCGAAGGGAGTAGCACCTTGCTCCGGGAAATGGTTTCGAATCTTGTCGATAACGCGCTGCGTCACACCCCGGCACAAGGCAAGGTCGGCCTCTCGCTTACGAAGGTCGACGACAGGGTCCTGCTGCGAGTCATAGATGACGGCCCCGGCATTCCGGCCAGCGAACGCGAAAAGGTTTTTCAGCGCTTCTACCGCATCCTCGGTCACGGTGATACGGAAGGCAGCGGTCTCGGTTTGTCCATCGTCCGTGAAATTTGCCGCGCCCACCGGGGCAGCATCCGCCTCGACGATGACCCGGATGGTCGCGGACTTCTCGTCGAAGTTACCCTGCCTGTCCGAAAGGAAAGGCTGGTATAAGTCTGGCAACAAACCGAGCCACTTCCTTCCTGCAAAACCCGGGCCAGGAAGGAAGTGTTGATAAGCAGGCATCTTCCGCAAGCATCAATTTCATAAACCCCATCAGGAGGCACCATGTCCCAATTTTCAATTCCATGCTCTGTTTATCGCGGCGGTACCAGTCGCGGCCTGATGTTCCACAAGAAGGATTTGCCCGCCGACGCGCAGGCAAGGAACCGCATCTTTCTGGAAGGCATCGATGCTTACAACGCCTCACAAGTCAATGGTCTGGGCGGAACCACCTCTTCGACCAGCAAGGTCTGCGTCATCGCGCCCCCCAGTGTTGAAGGCGTTGACGGTGACTGGACTTTCTATCAGGTCGGTACCGGCGAAGCTGTGGTCGATGACAAGGGCACCTGCGGCAACATGATGGCGGCGGTCGGTGCTTTCATGGTCGATGAAGGCTTGGTCAAGGTTGCACCAAATGCCGAAAAGGTCGACGTCCACGTCTACAACACCAACATCAGGAAGAAACTCCTGATGGAAATTCCGCTTATCGCCGGTAAGGCACGGGTCTCCGGCGATTACGCGATGCCCGGCATCCTTCAGCGGGGAGCGATGGCGCGGGTTTCGATTGTTGCTCCCGGCGGCGAGATGACCGGCAAGCAGCTACTGCTCGGACTGACGACGGCAATTGCCACCGACAGAAAATCTTATACCGTGACCTTCTCCGATCTCATCAACCCCTTCATTTTCCTTGACGGAACCTGTGTCGGTCTGAGCGGGGCCGAGTCGCACAAGGACGTCGCCACCAATCAGGCGGTGATCGACGAACTCAATCTGATCCGCGACAAAATGGCCGTCGTTGCCGGGATGGCGAAAGATGAAGCGGATGCGCGGCAGAACAAGCCCAGTGTGCCCAAGATCGCTGTGATTGCTCCAGCGCAGGACTATGTGACGACCACAGGCGAAACGATCAAGAAAGACGAAGTGGATATCCTCATCAAGGCGCTCTCGATGTGGAAACTGCACCGCACTTCACCCGCCAGCGGCCTCTACAACCTTGCGGCAGTCTGCCTCATGGAAGGCACGGTCGCCAACGCGCTGGCCGGTTTCCCGCCCGGTATCCGGGAGCAGATGGTGCGCATCGGTCACCCGGAAGGCGTGGTCGAAGTCAAGGTCAGGCTGAGTGCCGGTGGCACACAGGTGGAAAGCGTCGGCATGGAGCGTACCGCCCGCAGAATCATGAAAGGCGAGTTGTTCATTCCGGCATGAGGTTTGCTACAGACGCATCATCGTTTTCGGGAGGGGAAATTGGGCAGAAATCTTTTTGAAAAAATCCTCGGCGCACACCTGATTGCCGGGGAATTGAAAGCGGGCGCTGAAATCGAGATTCGCGTCGACCAGACCCTGACGCAGGACGTGCTCGGCACGATGGCCTACCTGCAGTACGAAGCGATTGCCGACGGACGTGTCAAAACCCGCTCGGTTTCGTACATCGACCACAACACCTTGCAGGACGGCTTCGAGAACGCCGACGATCACCGGTACCTGCAAAGCGTCGCCGACAAGCACGGCATCCTCTGCTCGAAAGCCGGCAACGGCGTCTGCCACCAGATTCACCTCGAACGCTTCAGCAAGCCCGGTGAAGTTCTGATCGGCGGCGACAGTCATACCCCCACCTGCGGCGCGGTCGGCATGCTTGCCGTGGGTGTCGGCGGGCTGGAAATCGCCGCCGGGATGGCGAGTGCGCGTTGCTTCCTCAGCTACCCGAAAGTCATCCGGGTGAATCTCGAAGGGCAACTCCCCCCCTGGGTGTCGGCCAAGGATATCGCCCTTGAAATGCTGCGCCGCTTCACCACCAAGGGGAATGTCGGCACCGCCATCGAATACGGCGGCCCGGCCCTGGCCACGCTTTCCGTTCCCGAACGGGCGACCATCGCCAACCTCGGCGCTGAAATGGGCGTGACCACCTCGATCTTTCCGAGCGACGAGGTCACCCGTTCCTTCCTGGCCGCACAGGACCGCGAAGCCGACTACTCGCCCCTGCAAGCCGATGAAGATGCCGTCTATGAAAAAACCGTCACGCTGGATCTTGCTCAAATCGTCCCGAACATCGCCTGTCCGCACTCTCCCGACAACGTCAGGACGGTGAAGGAAATCGAGGGGCTGGAAGTGCAACAGGTCATCATCGGGAGCTGTGCGAATTCCTCGTACCACGATCTGGCCATCGCCGCCGAAATGCTCAGGGGAAAACGTGCTCACCCGAAACTGAGCTTTGGCATTGCCCCCGGCAGCCGTCAGGTGCAGATCATGGCGACCCGCAACGGCCTCGTGGACGTTTTTCTTGCTGCCGGGGCCAGGCTTTTCGAAAGCGCCTGCGGTTTCTGCTGCGGCTGCGGCCAGTCCCCGCAGAGCCGGGGCGTCTCGCTACGCACCAACAATCGCAATTACGAGGGTCGAAGCGGTACGAAAGATGGGCAGGTCTATCTGGTCAGCCCGGAAGTCGCTGTGGCAGCTGCGCTGACCGGCAGAATCACCGACCCGCGCGATCTCGGCATCCCGTATCCGTCAATCCGCCAGCCGGAAAAATTCATGGTCGATGACGGCCTCATCATCCTGCCTTCCGGCGACCCGAATGTCGAAGTTTTCCGCGGCCCGAACATCGGCGCGCCGCCCAAAAACACCCCCATCCCTGACAGTCTGCGCCTGCGGGTTGCCGTGAAACTGGGCGACAAGGTCACGACCGATCACATCACCCCCGCCGGTTCGCTGCTCAAGTACCGTTCCAATGTCCCGAAATACGCGGAATACGTTTTCCGCGACCTCAAGCCGGGCTTCGCCGAGGAGTGCAAGAAGAATCAAGCGGCGGGTATCGCCTCGGCGATCGTCGCCGGGCAGAG